>DATKSK010000028.1 GCA_035531755.1 Acidimicrobiales bacterium
CAAGCAGTTGTCGGCTCTCAGTTACCCGATAACCTTTCCAGGTCAAGGCTTACACGGTGAACTCTCACGAAGCAGAAAGTACTATCCATATATCTCCGGGAAGGAGCAACTGGTCTGCAACACTGACCCGACAACCGCCATGCTTGTCAACATGTCGTGCTCTAGGAAGATCAGGCGGCACACCTTCTACTACTATGGGTACTTGTGGTTTGACAACACCCAGGGTTCCTCTTTCAATGGACCACCGTGGATCGAACTCAATCGGATCGGTGGTAACCAAGCACGACTCTGACAGAGCGGTCCTTATCACGGGACAGGTTCACGGCACGGTGATCCGAGCCGTGCCTGATCGCGGGGTACGAAGATGGGGTCAACCTGGAGCGCCAGAGCTGAGGGCCGGCCTTAGCGCCGGCGACGAGCGGCGCAGACTCCTGGTCAGAAACCGTCAGCACATTCTCCGGGTCGGGGAATAGGAACACAAGGGAGCGCTCACCATGCCACATCAGGTACACGGGGCACGCCGATGAGGCGCCTACGGCCAGGCGCATCCAGCGGCCACGTGAAACTGAATTCTTTTGGTATCCTCGACGTTGTGGAAGAGCCTCGGAAGAGCGCGCGACAGAAGCGAACAACCTCATCTTTTGCGCTTGTATTGGGGTTCACCGCGGCGCTGCTTCTCCTTTCCTGCAGTGCAGCTAATCTTGCTGGTTCGAAATCAGATTTGGAGACACGCGTACCTGATCCGAGGGACCTGGGCGAACACTGGGGCACGTTGTCGCCACTGCGATACATGGCCGATCTAGAGCTCTTCAAGTGTGGGGGTTGCATGAACCCGGCACCCAGAGGGAGCGTGGCTTCCGCAAGCTTCCGTAATTCAATTACCGGTGCCACACTTGACATAGTTGTCACTTGGTCGCCGATGGCAAGAAGGTTCTTTATGGAACTCAAGAACGGCATGGGGTCTGGCGATCGAAGTTCTCCGTCTCCGCGCGGCAGCGCGGTAGTACCAGCTCCGCAAATGGGGACGATCGATCAGTTCGGATACGAATCGATCGCTACCGTGGACCATGTCCTCGTCTATTATGCTGAGTGCAATAGTTACGTGGGCCATTTCACACTTGGCGGTATGGCTTCGAGTACTGAGGGGCTCCGCTTCGCTATGACTCGATTGTGTCATCCCCGTTGAGGCATACGAGGTATGCCAACGGTCCGGTTTCGCGAGGTGCAGTCGGCCCTTTGGTGTTGCCCCGCTTCCGTTGGACACGTGTCTCGATCCATGACCTCCCTGAGGTGATGAACACCGCAGGCACTGGGAGTCGACGCACCCCTCAGAAAGATCGACCGGGCGGGGACACTCGACGACTCGAGTCCTATGCAGGTGCCTCAGGCGAGCCCGAGTCTTCGTCGCTTGACGCTGCCTCTGCGACCTCCACGATCCCAAACTCCATCTCGTTAACCGATTGAAACCGCAAGTGCTCCATCACCTCTTCCGCTGGGAGGTCGATCAACGGCTGAATGATCTGGAATTCCAAGAGCTCGCGACGAATATGCGCCTGTACGTCGATCCCTGTCCTATGTGTCTCTATGAGCTCTTGGCGTTCGGCGGCCGCTGCACTCACGTAGCCGACGCCCATGTCCGGCTTCATCGGCCACCAGCAGAGCCCAGCTGCCACAACCTCGACATCCAACGGAATCACCTCACGGTGGAAGTGCTCTGCCCGAATCTGAGCTACGGCAAACGTTGTATCCATTGCGGCTTCAAAGCTTTCACCTAAGCGCAGCCGCGGCTGGATTCCGTGTCGGAGCGTCGAGATCGCTTCCTCGGATAGAAGTTCGTGCCAATCTTGCATGCTCCCTGCCCGCCCAGCGAGATGCCTGTCTCCGCCGGGCGGCCGAACTGGGGGCCGACGTGGTCGACGAGTACCTTGACCGGGGGGAATCGGCCAAGACCACGGACCGCCCCAACTTCCTGCGCATGGTGCACCGCATCCAGCAGGCCCGTGACGTCGACGTCGTCATCCTGGACAAGATCAACCGCTTCGCCCGCAACCGCCGCGACGACGCCAATGTGCTCTTCGAGCTGCGCAAGGCGGGCTGCAAGCTTGTCTCGGTCAAGGAGAACATCGACGAGACCCCGGCCGGGACCCTCATGCACGGCATCCTGGCCACCATCGCCGAGTACGAGTCACGCAACAACGGTGCCGAAGCGCTGAAGGGGATGACCCGCAAGGCCCAGGTGGGGGGCACGCCGGGGCGGGCGCCGGTCGGCTACCGCAATGTGACGCGCATGGTCGAGGATCGACCGGTCAAGTTGGTGGAGATCGATCCAGAGCGGGCACCCCATGTGCGCTGGGCTTTCGAGGCCTACAGCACCGGGCAGTGGACGTTCACCACCTTGGCGCTGGCCCTGGCCGAGAGGGGCTTGAAGGCCCTCCCGCACGGGAAGAAGCCACCCGGGCCCCTGGCGCGTTCCATGGTCGGAGCCATGCTCAAGAACCGCTACTACATCGGGATCGTCTCGTTCGACGGTGCCGAGTACCCCGGCCGCCACGAGCCGCTCATCCCCGAGGCGCTCTTCGACCAGGTCCAACACCAGCTCGAGACGGCTGCCACTGCGGGCGAGAAGCGCCGCATCCATCACCACTACCTGAAGGGCACCCTCTTCTGCGACAGCTGTCACAACCGGTTGTGCTTCAGTCAGCCTAGGGGCCACGGAGGGACCTATCGCTACTTCTACTGCATCGGCCGCCAGATGAAGCGAGCGGACTGCCTCCAGTCCCATGTGCCGGTCGACCTGCTCGAAGACGAGGTGCTCGCTCTCTACGAGGCGCGCATCGCACAGCTGGCGCCCCAGAACCGCCAGATGATGATGGATGGGGTGCGCCACCAGATCGAACGGTTCCACGAACAGGCAGGGCCCCAGCGGGCCTGGGCAGAGAAACAAGTGGCTGAACTCGAGGAGCAGCGCCGGCGGCTGGCCCGGGGAGTTGTGGAGGGATCGATCCCCGGCGATCTAGCCAAGGCGGAACAGGCTCGGATCCGAGACGAACTGGCGGGGGCCCGGCGCACCGTGGCCACGGCGCAGGCCGAGTATCCCGGCTTCGAGTGGCTCTTGGAGCGAGCCCTGGAGGTGGCGGAGCGCTGTGCTGAGATCTACCGCTCCGGCGGACCGCACGTTCGCCGGCTGCTCAATCAGGCGTTCTTCAAGATGATCTTCGTCCGGGACCGCCAGGTCGAGGACCTCGAGCTGAAAGAGCCCTGGAAGACCTTCTTCGACCCCCGGTTCGCCCGGGCCATGGCCAGGAGCGCCGAGAACCCCGGTGTCCCTCTCGGGTCCCGGGGTTCGAGAATGTTCGAATTGGCGCCCCCGGCAGGATTCGAACCTGCGACGCACGGTTTAGGAAACCGACGCTCTATCCCCTGAGCTACGGGGGCCGGGGCACACAAACACTGTCCGCGACCAGCGCCAAGTATCCCACACGGCCCATGATCCCGATCGCGGTGTCGGCACGGTTGGGCCTGCTCCGATGATGCCCGCGACAGGCGCTCGGTTCCACGGATCGCACCATGACGGGAGCCGTCTCGGAGAGGCAGGCGCCGAGTGCGTCCGGCGAATTCGTTTCCCGAAGGGCCGCAACGGTGACGTCCGGTACAAGGCGGTCCTACGACTCGTCCTACGACTCCTCCTACGACTCGCCTGGTCTGCCGTCCTCGGGCGTCGGTCCGGCTGACGGTGAGCGACGGTCAGGTCTCGACGAACCGGCGCACGAAGGCGAGTGCCGTCTCGGCCACGTCCCGCCAGCCGCTGTCGATCGTGAGCGCGTGCCCGCGATTGGGTATCTCGACGATCTCGGTCACCCCCTCGTTCCTCTGCTGCCGCTTGAACGAGGCGTTGGCGATGGCCCACGGCACGGTGTGGTCCTTCTCCCCGGAGATGACGAGCAGTGGCCCCCTGGCGGGGTTCTTCGTGTCGACCTTCGCCTCGGTCCACGGGTTGAGGTTCGCCGTCGCCGCCTCGAAGAGCGGGGCCCCCGGGGCCGGCACCGCGAACATGTCGTAGAGCTCCTTCGCCTCGTCCTCGCTGACGGCATTGGCGAACGAGTAGCGGAATTGGCCGTAGGTCAGCGGGACGGCTCGACCGTGGTTGGCGGGGTTGCCGAGCACCGGCGCCGACGACCGCAGCGCCGACACCGGGAGCGGCAACACGCCCCGGAACGGCGCGGGGTCGATGGCCACCGACACGGCGGCCAGCCCACGCCCCGCGAGTATCTGGGCGAGCAGGCCCCCGAAGGAATGGCCGACGACGGCCGGCGACCGCTCGAGCTGCCTGATGATCTCTTCGAGGTGATCGGCCACCTGGCCGACGGTCTTGTGGGCGAAGACCTCCGGGTGGGCGTTGGCCTCCTCGACCGTCTCGGGGTCGTCCGGCCACCCCGGCGCCAAGGTCGTGAAGCCGGCGTCCTCGAAGAGCGCCCGCCACCGGTCCCAGCTGCTCGGGAGGAGCCACAGGCCGTGGACGAACACCACGGGTGCCAGACCCGACGCGTTCGCCCGGTTCACCTGGTCCATCTCGTGGTCGGTGATGGTCGGCATGGCCACGCCACCTCCTGCACCGGGCCGGGGGGTCGGCCGAGGCGCAGCGTGGTCTCAGTCTTGCCGACCGGGCACGGACGCGCACCCCGTCCGAGGTGGTGCCGTTGGTCGGCTCCTGCAGGGCCGGCCCGACCCGGTACGCGTCAGGTGCGGTCGAACTCCCACCACTGCAGCTCGCACAGCATCGGCAGGAGGTAGCCGACGTAGATCGAGTGGATCTTGATCGGCCCCCGGTCGTCGACGGCGAGGTCGATCAGGTCGACTCGCGGGTCCTTCTCCTTGAAGGCGGCCGCTCGGTCGCGGGCCGCCACCAGGTCGTCGAGGCCGGCCACGGCGAAGCCGAAATGGTCCATGCGCGGGCAGCGCATGGGGTCGTCCTCGGCGATCAGGAAGATGAACTGGTCCCAGTGGACGCACGACAGGATCAGGCGGTGGCGGTCTTCCGTCATGGTCGGCATCTCGTCGAAACCGAGGACCTCGCCCCAGAAGCGGCAGATGTCCGCCCGGTTGGCCTCGTCGAGCAGGTTCGCGGGCACGCTCACGGCCACGTGGTTGAAGCGGGGGTTCCCGGCCGGGTAGAAGGGATGGGGCATCAGGAGCCGACCTCCTGCTCGGCGGGCTCGGGCTGGCCGCCGGGCACGACCATGACCTTGCCGGCGATGCGGCCGCTGGCGAGCCCCTCCATGACAACACCCAGATCGTCCAGCACGACGTCGCCGGGATCGATCAGCACGTCGATGGGCAGTGAGCCCGACGCCAGCAGTTCGAGGGCCCGGTCGAACCCGTCGGCGTCGTAGACGAACGAGCCGCTGACCGTGAGCTCGTTCAGGATCATGCGGTTGGGGTCGAACCGGGGGGCCTCCATCCCCGCCCCGACCAGCACCAGATGCCCGCCGCGCCGTAGCTGGTGGAAGCCGCTCTCCATGGCGGCCTTCTTCCCCGAGCACTCGAACACGACGTCCACGGCCCGGGGCGACTGGCGTTCGGGCTCCCATGGCGGATACGTCTCGACGTCGGCGGGATCGAGCACCTCGGACGCGCCCAGGTCCTCCGCCAGCTGCCGGCGACGCTCGCCGGGCTCCACCACCACCACCGGGCCGATGCCCTCGGCCACGAGTGCCGCGATCGTGAGCGCCCCGATGGGGCCGGCGCCGAAGACCATCGCCGCGTCACCGGGGGCGATCCCCGATCGGGTGATGCCATGCAGGGCGACGGCGAGGGGCTCGGCCAGCGCGGCGACGCGCGGCGACATGCCGGCGGGCAGCGCCAGCAGCGACCGCTCGTCGGTGAGGACGTACCCGGCGAACGCGCCGCCCAGATCGCCGTCGATCGGCCCGGGGCGGCGGTCGCACTGCGACGGCTTGCCCTCCCGGCACCGACGGCACTCCCCGCAGCGCGGCGAGGGGCCGCACACCACGGCGTCGCCGGGCGACCACCGCTCGACGCCGTCACCCACGGCGGCCACCACGCCGGTGTACTCGTGGCCACCCACGGTCCCGGGCTTGCCCCACCCCTCGATCATGATGTGGAGGTCCGACCCGCAGATGCCGCAGTAGGCCACCTCGACGAGCACCTCGCCGGGGCCGGGCCGGGGCACGGGTCGGTCCTCCACGCCGATGTCACCGGGACGCCGGTAGACGGCGCAGCGCATCGTGTCGGGGAGGTCGGGCATGGCGACTCCTGAACGTCAGACGGTCTCGGGTACGAGCTCGCGGTCGGGCGGTGCGGCCGCGGGCCGGTACCCGGCCCGGCGGCGTGAGTAGAAGTCCTTGCGGCGCACCATGGCGGCGAACACCGCGCCCACGACGACGGTGACGGCCCCCACGAGGAAGAGCTCGTTCATGCCCGCGATGAAGGCATGCCGGGCGGCGAGGACGAGGGCGGGCTTGCGCACCGAGGCCGACGAGGCGGCCGCGGCGGCGCGGGTGCCACCGGCCGCCACCCGGCGCGCCAGCTCGGGGGCGTTGTCCCCCGCCACCGTCTGCAGCGACGTCTGGAGCCGATGCTGGAAGACCGCGCCGATGGCCGCCACACCCGTGGCCACCCCGCCGATGCGGAAGGTGTTGCTGATCCCTGAGGCCATGCCGCTGCGTTGGGGCGGGACGACCCCGAGGGCGATCTTGGCGATGGCCGGGTTGGCGAGCCCGATGCCCAGGCCCGCGACGAGGAAGCCGGGCAGCAGCGCCGTCCATCCCGACTGGACCGTGATCCCCCGGAACAGCAGGAGGCCACCGGCGCACGTGGCGAGACCGACCCCGAGGGCGAGCCCGGCGGGCACCCGTTCGGTCAGCGGCCGCGACACGAGGGGGACGACGAACGACAGCAACGTGAGGGGCAGCAGCCTCATCCCGCCCTGCAGCGGCGAAAGGCCCAGGTCGTTCTGGAGGTAGAGCGTCACGTAGGGGAGCATGGCGAACATCCCGGCGCCCACGCAGAAGGTGGCGATGGACACGCCGATGAAGGCCGGTTTGCGGAACAACGACAGGTCGAACATGGGCCGGGGATGGCGCAGCTCGACGATGACGAAGGTGAGGAGCAGCACGAAGGCGGCGGCCAGCGTCGACACGATGGTCTTGCTCGCCCACCCGTCGTCGTTCCCCCGGGTGATCCCGAGGACGAGGAGGAAGAGCCCGCCCGAGAACGTGAACAGCCCCGACCAGTCGAGGCTGGTGGCGTGGGTGTCCCCCACGTTCACCATCCGGCGCGAGATGGCGAGCGTGAGGACGCCGACGGGCACGTTCACGTAGAAGATCCACTGCCATCCGAAGTCGCTCGTGAGCGCGCCACCGACGAGCGGTCCCACCGCCACCGCTCCTCCGACCGTCGCCCCCCAGGCGGCGATGGCCGCCGATCGCTCGGAACCCTGGAACTCCTGGCCGATCAGGGCCAGCGAGGTGGCGAACATGGCCGCGCCTCCGACGCCCTGCACGGCGCGCGACGCGACCAGGGCGGCGGGGGTCGACGACAGCCCGCAGGCGAGCGAGGCCAGGGTGAAGACACCGAGGCCGACCACGAAGATCCGCTTGCGGCCGAAACGATCCGCCAGGGACCCCTGGGTGAGGATGAGGGCGGCCAGGCTGAGGGCGTACGCCGAGATGACCCACTGCAGGTCGCTGAAGCTGGCGTGCAGCGACCGCTGCATGGTGGGCAACGCCACCTGGACGATGGTGATGTCCACGAGGAGCATGAACGTCGCCCCGCAGACGGCGATGAGCGTCCACCACCGCCGTGCGATCCCCCGGGCGCGTCCTGCTCCGGACGTGTGGGACGATCCCCTGGCGGCCACCTGCCTCCTCCCGCCGGCGGGCTCCCCCCCGTGGCGCGGTCAGCAAACTCGGACCGAAAGTCTCCATCGTGGCGTTGCCCGTGTCCAGACCCGGCACCCGGCCCGTCGGGTCGGGGCGGGCCCGCGGGGCGGCCCTGCGGCCCTCGGTAGCCTTGCGGTGTGCGGTCCCCGACGACCTCTCGACGTGTGCTCAGGGTGCACGTGGCGGCGGCCGTCGTGGTGCCCGCGTGCCTGGCGCTCACCTGGTGGCAGGCCAGCAGGGCGGTGGGCGGGAACTCGCTCAGTTGGGCCTACACGTTCGAATGGCCGCTGTTCGCCGGGTACGCCGTGTACATGTGGTGGAAGCTCGTCCACGAGCCCGCGCCGGGCGCCACCGCCGAGGCGGCTGCCGGGCGCCCGCCGTCGGTCGACGGCGACGCCGCCGGGAGCCGGGCCGTGCCGACCGGCGACGGCCTGGGCACCGAGGACGACGAGCTGGCCGCCTACAACCGCTACCTGGCGGCGCTCAACGCCAGCGGCCGCCAGAAGCACTGGTGACCGGCCGGGACGATCACCCCGGCCGGCGAGCCCGGAGGCGACGGTAGAGACCGGGGCGCCCGACGGGCCCGCCGTGTTACAGCCGTGAAAAAAACTGCCGGCTGCTCTTGCGCCGGGACCGGCCGTCGACATCATTAGGGACATGAGGTTGGGACGTGCCACGAGGCCCGGGACGTGAGGACCGGCACGTGACGACCGGGACGATCCGGACCATGGAGACGGTGGGCCCGATGCCGCCCGGGGCCGGGAGCGGGGCTCCGTGAGCACACGCCCGGCACGGCCGCCGGTCGAGGTCCGCACCAGCCCGCGCCGGCGCAAGACGGCGAGCGGGTTCTGGCAGGACGGGCGCGTGGTCGTCGTCGTGCCGGCCCGCCTGTCCAAGGCCGACCGGATCGAGCTCGTCGACGGGCTCGTCGAGCGCGTCCTCGCCCAGCGCCCCCATGTCACCGCCTCGGACCGCGACCTGGCCCGGCGCGCCGCGGGGCTCGCCGACGAGTACCTCGGTGGTGTCCGGCCGGAGTCGATCAGGTGGGTGGGGAACCAGCAGCGGCGGTGGGGGTCGTGCACGTCGCGCACGGGCGAGATCCGCGTCTCCGACCGGCTGCGGGTGGTCCCCGATTGGGTGCTCGACGCCGTCCTCGTCCACGAGCTCGCCCATCTGATCGAGCCGACCCACTCGCCGCGGTTCCGCCGGCTGGCGTCGCGCTACCCCCGGACCGCCGAGGCGGACACCTTCCTGGCCGGGTACACCCTCGGCCTCGAGACCACCGCCTGACCCGGCGCGTCCAGGCGAGCGCCGGGCACCCCGCAGACCGCGGTCCGCGTCCCATGGCCGAGTGGGTGCTCATGCACGACCTGCGGGCGCCGGAATTCGGCACGCCGCGCCCGGCGCTCTACCGCGAGGCCCTCGACATGTGCGCCTGGGCCGACGCCCGGGGATGCCCCCGGGTCGTGCTGTCCGAGCACCACGGCTCCGACGACGGCTACCTGCCGTCGCCCTTCGTCTTCGGCGCGGCGGTGGCCGCCCGCACCGCGCACACGCGGATCATGGTCTCGGCGCTGGTGCTCACCTTGCGCGACCCGGTGTCGGCCGCCGAGGACGCCCTCGTCCTCGACGTGGTGAGCGACGGCCGCCTCGAGCTCACGCTGGCGGCGGGCTACGTGCCCTCGGAGTGCGCCATGTTCGGCGTGCCCTTCGACGACCGCGCAGCGGTCTTCACCGCCAAGACCGAGGCCTTCGTCGCCGCGCTCACCGGGGAGCCGTTCACCTACGAGGGCCGCACCATCCGGGTGACGCCACCCCCGGTGCAGCGCCCACGCCCCTTCGTCGTCCTGGGAGGTTCCGCCCCCAAGCGCGCCGCGCGCCTGGGCGACGCCTATCTCCCCCCGCTCCC
The DNA here is from genome assembly GCA_035531755.1 of Acidimicrobiales bacterium. NCBI lineage: Bacteria > Bacillati > Actinomycetota > Acidimicrobiia > Acidimicrobiales > Acidimicrobiales bacterium. Next base: position 9,811 of record DATKSK010000028.1, read on the forward strand.
CGACGAGTCCCTGGCGACCGCCTATGTCGCCGAGTGCCGGCGCCTCGGCAAGGGCGACGGCCTCCTGCTGTGGCCCGCCGGTCCCATGTGGGTGTTCGTCACCGAGGACCCCGAGCGGACCTGGGCGCAGCTGGGCCCCCACGCGCTGCACGAGACCAACGCCTACGGCGCCTGGGCGGCGGAGGTCCCGGGGGCCAACCCGTGGGCGCCGCGGGCCGACGTGGCCGCGGTCCGGGCCGACGGGCTGTACGCGGTGGTGACACCCGAGCAGTGCGTGGCCCTGGCGCGCCACCTCGATCCGCGCGCCGCGCTGAAGCTCAAGCCGCTCGTGTCGGGGCTCGACCCCGACATCGGGTGGCGGAGCCTGGAGCTGTTCGTGAACGCCGTGCTCCCCGCCCTCGGGCCCGCCCCGGGCTGAGCCGCCCGGCCGACAGGAGCCCCGGCGGCCGGGCGTGGGCGCCGGGCGGAATTCCCGTGGAGAGCCGGTCGAGCAGTTCGAGACCCAACGTGACACGTGGATCCCCGACGAGACGGGCCTGAAGCTTCAGACCGGCGAGAAGATCACGCCGGGCGCCGCCGACGACACGCGGCCGGCGGCTCAGGTCGACGTGCCGAGCCCTCCCGGTGCCACCGTCCGGGCGAGGATCCCGAGGGTCGCCCGCAGCGCCCCTTCCGAGATGACGGGGAAGATGCCGGCGTCCTTCCACACGGGGTCGATCGACGACCAGTCGCAGTACGACGTCACCAGCGTGGTGTCGTCCGCGGGCTCGAGCGTGTAGCCGTAGACGTGGCCGATGGGTGGCCGGATCGTGCCGATGATCGTCCACGCGATCCGGCGGTCGGGGACGAAGTCGGTGATCGTGACGGTCACGTCGTAGCGGCCCATCGGGTAGTCGTTGAGCGCTTCGCGGTCCATGTGCACCACGAAGCTGTCGCCGACGCCGCTCACGGGCTCGCCGGTGGCCTGCATGAGCATCCCCGAGCTGTCGATCGCCACGTGGCCCTGCGGGTCGCACAACACCCGGAAGATCTCCTCCGGGCCGGCCGCGATGGTCCGTCGGACCTCCAAGCGCTCAGCCGTCATGTGCGCATCCTGCCACGACGGGCCGGGCTCAGCCCCTCCCGTCGAGCAGGGCGGCCGCCACGAGCTCCTCGAGGTGGCGCGTGTCCCACCAGGAGACCTGCAGCTGCTTGGCCCGCCGGAAGTACAGCTGGATGTCGAAGTCCACGGTGAAGCCGATCCCGCCGAAGACCTGCTGGGCCATGGCGGTCACGTCACGGTAGGTGCGGCAGGCGAAGAGCTTGGCCATGGGGGCGAGCGTGGCCACCGACCGCCCCTCGGCGCGGGCCCAGGCGGCCTCGTGCACCAGCGTGGTGCCACCGTCCACCGCCGTCACCGCGTCGGACAGGTAGTGCGCCAGCGCCTGGAAGGCGCCCAGGGGCTTGTCGAACTGCGTGCGGTCCTTGGCGTACTGCACCGTGATGTCGAGCGCCTGGCGCGCTCCCCCCATGGCCTGGGCGGCGAGGAGGATGCAGCCGTCGTGCATGACGGCGTCCCACGTGGCCCAGCCCGAGCCCGCAGCGCCGATGCGCTGGGCGTCGGTCACCGCCACGCCGTCGAAGGTCACCTGGTACTGGGTGTCGGACGCCACGGTCATCTGCTGCTGCATGGACAGGCCCTCGACCGTCGGGTCGACGAGGAACAGGTCCACGTCGCCCTGACCGTCACCCGTGCGCGCCAGCACCACGAGGGCGGCGGCCGACGAGGCGAAGGCGACGTGGCGCTTGGTCCCCGTGAGGCGGTAGCCGCCGGCGTCGGGCTCGGCGCGCATCTGCACGCCGGCCGGGCCGCAGCCGTTCTCGGGCTCGAACCACGCCGGCGTGAGCACCGCGTCCCCGCTCGCCACGCGCCCGAGCCACTGGGCGCGCTGCTCGGGCGCTGCGGCGAGGGCGAGGGCGCCGCCGCACAGCACCGCGCTCGGGAAGTGCGGGGTGGGGGCGAGCGCGCGGCCCAGCTCCTCGTAGAGCACGACGCCCTCGAGGGTGGTCATCCCGGACCCCCCCTGCTCCTCGGGGAGCAGCAGCCCGATCAGGTCGAGCTCGGCGAGTTGCTTCCACAGGTCGGCGGGATACCCGACGGGGTCGTCCTCGAGGTCGCGCACGACGGACAGGGGGCTGTACGTCGCGCACACCTTGCGCACCGTCTCGCGCAGCATCTCCTGCTCCGGACTGAAGTCGAGGTCCAGCACGTCCCAGCTCCTCTCAGGGCTTCCACTGCTCTTGGCGTCGCCGCCACGGGTTGTCGGCGGCTTCGACCGGGACGGCGACGCGCGCCGCGCAGGTGCTCTTGACGTCCCCGTCGACCGACATGGTGATGTCGAGGCCCACCCAGCCGCACCCGGTGTCGTCCACGGCGACTTCGGACACCACGCCGTCGAGGACCATGGTGTCACCGGGGAACACCGAGTCGCGCATGCGGAACGTGACGCGCCCGAGGCGACCGTGGGGGCCGGTCCAGTCGGTGATGTAGCGCTCGAACCACGCCGCCTGGTTCGGGGTGTTGAGGAAGATGTCCCTCGTGCCGTTGCGCTCCACGGCGAAGTCCTTGTCGTGGTGCATGGGCCGCCAGTCGCGTGCCGCCAGGGCGCCCAGCACCACGGTCGTGGCGGTGACGTCGTAGGCGAGGGGCGGCAGGCGGTCGCCCTCGGCCACGTCGGCGAACAGCAGGACCGGCGTCGTCGGGCTCACGACGCACCCCCGTCCGTGCCGCCGCCCCCGCCGGGCCCGGGGCCGCGCCGGTAGCCGAACCCGGTGTAGGTCTCCACGCCCACGAGCTGGTCGCGCTGGTTGGTGTACTCGACGTCGATGACCCAGAAGCGCCCGGTGCCGAGCTTGGTGGTCTTCTCGTCGCTCACCGAGCGCAGGACCTGGCGGGTGCGCAGCACGTCGCCGGGGCGCACCGGCTCGTGGAAGACGATGGTGTTGTCGGTCATGACCGCCTCGGGGAGGTCCAGGCGCTCCTTCAGGTCGAAATGGACCTTGAGCGGCAGGTGCTCCCCGGTCCGTCCCGGTGCCCAGTGGTGGGGCCGGAACCACGCCGAGATCATGGTGGGCGGCGCCACGGGCCCGCCGGTGAGCTCCTCGGCGACGTCGTCGTCCCAGAACAGGGGGTTGCCGTTCTCGACCGCGGCGCACATCGTCCAGACGTAGCCGCGCTCGACAGGGAACTCGCCGACCTCCTCGTACTGCGGCACGCCGACCAGGCCCCGGGCCTGCTCGACGGCGGCCCCGACGGTGTCGGGGGCACTCACGCGATCACCTGGCGGGCGCGCAGCTCGGCCAGACGCGCCGCCGGGAACCCGGCCGCCCCGAGCAGCTCGTCGGTGTCGGTGACGCCGTCGTCGGGGACGACGACCGGCTCGGCCACGGGGGCCATGCCCGCCAGCACCGGGCCCACCTGGCGGAAGGTGCCGCGCCCGGGATGCTTGGCCTCCACCACTGCGCCGCGCCACGCGAACTGGGGGTCGGCACCGATCTCCGCCACCTCCTGCACCGGGGCCACGCACGTGTCGGCGCCGGCGAGCTCGGCGATCCACTCGTCGCGCGGGCGCGTGGCGAAGGCGGCCGCCAGGTCGGCGCGGATGGCGTCCTGCGCCTCGTCGTCGTACTGGCGCTCGGTCCAGCGCTCGCAGCCGAGCGCCCGGCAGAGGTTGGCGAAGAACTTGGCCTCGATGGCGGCCACCGCCACCCATCGGCCGTCGCCGGCACGGTAGGTGTCGTAACAGGCGTAGCGGCCGGTGAGCACGTCGTGGCCGGGGCCGGGCGAGGTTCCGGTGGCCAGGTGCTCGTCGGCGGCCAGCGACATGAGCCACAGGACCCCGTCGGCGACGGACACGTCGAGGAAGGTGCCCTCACCGGTCGCGCCCCGGCCCGCCAGCGCCGCGCACACGGCCAGGGCGGCGTGCATGCCGCCGCCGGCGGCGTCGGCGATGGTGGCGCCGGGGACCGGCGGCCCCCCGTCGGCACGTGGCCCGGTCGCCGCCAGGTAGCCCGCCACCGCCAGGTAGTCGAGATCGTGCCCGGCCCATGCGGCCCGGGGCCCGTCCTGGCCGTAGCCGCTCGTGGAGCAGTACACGACGCCGCGGTTGACCCCCCGCACGGCCTCGTACCCGATCCCCAGGCGGTCGACCACGCCGGGCCGGAAGCTCTCCACCACCACGTCGGCCCCGGCCGCCAGGGCGAGGAAGGCCTCGCGCCCGTCGGGGTCGCGCACGTCGAGCTGCACCCGGCGCATGCCGCGGTGCGCGCTGTAGGCGAAGAAGGGCGGGGTCACCGGGGCCGGGCCCCGGCCCGGCACGGGGCCCACCTTCACGACCGTCGCCCCGTAGTCGGCGAGCAGGCGCGTGCAGCGCGCCGCGGGCCCGACGCTCGACAGGTCGAGCACCACGACGCCCGCCAGCGGGCCGGCCGTGCCCTTCGCCATCAGAAGTTCTTGGGGAGCCCGAGCCGGCGCCGGGCGATGATGTTCTTCTGGATCTCAGACGCCCCGCCGCCGATGGTGTCGATCACGGTGTAGCGGTAGGTGGACTCGGCCCGCCCCGCCATGGGCGCGTCCGCCGTCTTCACCCGCAGCTGCGAGCCGGGGCCGGCGATGTCCATGGAGGCGTCGGCCAGGCGCTTGGAGAGCTCGGTGGCGTACAGCTTGTACTCCGAGGCGTGCGTCGTCGGCGCGGCGCCGCCCTTCTGCGACTCGTTGACGAACCGCAGCCCGAGCACGCGGGCCACCTCCGCCTGGGTGGCCAGCTCGGCGAGGCGCTGGCGGACGACGGGGTCGTCCTTCAGGGGGCGGCCGTCGCGCTCGGCGCCGGCGACGTACTCGCACAGCAGGTCGAGGCGCTGGCCGATGGGCGAGTAGGTGAACATGGTGAACCGCTCGAGGTCGAGGGCCTCGGAGATGTACTGGAACCCCTTGTTGAGCTCCCCCACCACGTAGTCGTCGGACACCCACACGTCGTCGAGGTACACCTCGTTGGTGCGCTCGTCCCCCATGGTCCAGATGGGGTTGATGGTGATGCCGGGGTGGTCGAGCGGCACCAGGAACAGCGTGATGCCGAAGTGCTTGGGGGCGTCGGGGTCGGTGCGCGCCCCCACCCAGTACCACTCGGCGAAGTGCGCCGAGGTCGTCCACGTCTTCTGGCCGTTCAACCGCCAGCCGTCACCGTCACGCGTGGCCTTGAGCTGCATCGACGCCGCGTCGGAGCCGGCGTTGGGCTCGGAGTACCCGACGGCGAACTCCACCTCGTTGTGCAGGATCTTGGGGAGGAACTCCCGCTTGAGGCGCTCGTTGCCGTGCCGGATGATCGTCTTGCCGACGATGCCCACGCCCTTGCCGATCTGCGGGCCGCCCCGGCGGGCCAGGGACTCGTTCAGGAGGTACTCGTAGACGCCGTCGCCCTCCCGGCCGCCGTACTCCTTGGGCCACGTGATCCCGAGCCACCCCTGCTCGCCCATCTCGGCCATGAAGGCCCGCCGCTTGGGGGTGTCGACGATCTGCGCCATGTTCTCGCGGGTGACGTCGAAGACGTCGGGGTCGTCGTGCTCGTCGAGGAAGCGCTCCACCTCCTCGACGAAGGCCAGCTGCTCCGGCGAGAACTCGAAGTCCATGCGGCTTCCTCCTGCACTGGTCGCCCTCGATTTCCTGACAGGCCGTCAGATCGTATCCCGGCGAGCGCTTTGCACCCAAAAGGCGATCCGCACCAGATAGAAGTCGGCGGGTGGCACCAAAGAGGAAATCCCAGGCCCCGAGGGTTCCGGGGGCCGTCTGGCGGACCCAGCGGGGCCGTTCGGCCCTGACGGCCAGACCTCCGAACGACGATGGGCTTAGGGACGATGGTCATAGGGATGTGGGGGGCACCATGAAGGATCGCGACATTCAGTGGGTTCGGCACCAGCTCGATTCCTTGACGATGGCCCGGACCTGCGGAGGCTTCAGCCCCGCGGACGCCGTTCAATACCTGGAGCTCTGCGGCCTCGAGGCGACGCTGATCGGCCACCCACACCCCTAGACGCCCCCGGCCCCCGGGGCGTGCGGTGGCCCCCTGGAGGTTGTTCTCGACCACGAGTCCCGGAAGCTTGGGCGGGAGCGGCGAACGGAGCCTTCAGAACGGAGCCTTCAGAACGGAGCCTTCAGAACGGAGCCTTCAGAACGCGAGTGCCTCCGAGATCATCGACTCGACCGGCGGGGGCGATCACCGCACCCAGGGCCTTTGCCTCGAAGCGAGCGCTCATGAGTCCCGGGCGTCGAAAGGCGGACGAAAGGGCGGCGGGGCGCCGGACCCACGGTCTGCGTGCTGCTGCCTCTGGTCCTGCGCGCCCCGTCGAGGTCGCCCTTCCGATGCCACCGTACGCTTATGGGTCCGGGGTGTCTATGGCCGGCCCGAGGTGTCTATGGCCGGCCCGATGTGACAGGAACAGGCGCACCCGACCACCACCCGCCGATCGCACGACTCGTGGTCGCCGACACGGCAGGCCGTCGAGATGTAGCCGTGGGGGTGGGATTCCGTCGGGTACGACATGAGGACCACCCGACGGTCACACGCATCGGCGCCCTGGCACCAGGGTCGAAGGTCACCGAACCGGGAGGGGCACCCTGTCCGGGAAGGGGCCGGAACGCGCCAGGACCGCCCGCCATCAAGCTGGGCCGAGGGTCCGGGGGACGTCCGGGGGACGTCCGGGGACGTCCGGGGATCTTTCTGACTCGCCGTCAGGGCACGGCTACCATCGCCGGGAGTGCCGGGAACGCCGTTGTCGGGTGAGCGGGTGCGCGGGATCGTGAGCGCCGGGGGCTACGTCCCCCGTAGCCGCCTGCGCCGTGCCGAGGTCGCCGCCTTCCTGGGGTCGGGGGGCGGCAAGGGTGCGCGCGCCGTGGCCTCCCACGACGAGGACACCACCACCATGGGGGTGGAGGCCGCCCGCCTGGCCCTGCGCAGCGCGCCGGCGGCCGCCGTGGGAGCCGTGTGGTTCGCCACCGCCTCCCCCGCCTACCTCGACAAGACCAACGCCACGGCCGTGCACGCCGCCCTGCGCCTGCCCGGCGAGGTCCCCGCCGTCGACTTCGGGGGCGGCCTGCGTTCGGGTGTCGGCGCCCTGGCCGCCGCCCTCGACGGCTCGACCACGACCCTGGTCGTCATGGCCGACCAGCGCGACGGCCTCCCCGGGGGGGCCGACGAGTCCGCGGGCGGCGATGCCGCCGCCGCGCTGGTCGTAGGCGACGGGGGGACGGGCGCACCACTCATCGCCCGGTACCTCGGCGGGGCCTCGGCGACCGACGAATTCCTCGACCGGTGGCGCACGCCGGGCGACCGCCGCTCGCGCGCCTGGGAAGAGCGCTTCGGCGAGACCCGCTACGCCGTGCTGGGGCGAGACGCCTGGGCCCGGGCGCTCAAGGCGGCCGGCGTCGAGGCGGCGGCGGTCGACCACCTCGTCGTCACGGGCATGCACGGGCGCGCCGCCAAGGCGCTGGCGTCGAAGCTGGGTGTGCGCGAGGACGCGGCGCACGACGACCTCGGCACCACCGTGGGGCAGGCGGGCGCCGCCCACCCCGGGCTGGTGCTGGCGTCCATGCTCGAGTCGGCCGGCCCCGACCAGGTCGTGGCCCTGGTGCACCTGGCCGACGGCGCCGACGTGCTCGTGTTCCGCACCACCGGGGCCCGCACCGCCTGGGCCCCGGCCCGGCCCGTGGCCGACCAGGTGGCGGCCGGGGCCGACCTCCCCTACGGGAAGTTCCTGGCCTGGCGGGGGATGCTCACCCCCGAGCCTCCCCGGCGGCCCGAGCCCCAGCGGGTGTCCGCCCCGGCGGCCTGGCGCAACGAGTCCTGGAAGTTCGGCTTCGTCGGCTCGCGCGACCGCACCAGCGGCGCCGTGCACCTGCCCCCGGCGCGCGTGTCGATGACGGGCGGCGCGGTCGACGACATGGAGCCCGCGGCGATGGCCGACCTCGTCGGCACCGTGGTCACCTTCACCGTCGACCGCCTGGCGTACTCACCGAGCCCCCCCATCGTGTTCGCCGTGGTGGACTTCGAAGGCGGGGGTCGCTTCCCGGTCGAGCTGACCGACATCGACGCCGACGCGCTGCGCATCGGGGACCACGTGGAGATGACCTTCCGCCGCCTCTTCAGCGCGGACGGCATCCACGACTACTTCTGGAAGGCGCGCCCGGTCCCCGGGCCCGGCGCGCCCGCCGCCCAGGGCTGAGTCCCGGACCGAGGAGGAGCGACCATGGCATCGCACGGCATCCGCGACCGGGTGGCCATCGTCGGCATGGGCTGCACGCCCTTCGGGGAGCACTGGGACAAGGGGCTCGACGACCTCATCATCGAGGCGTCGGGCGACGCCTTCTCGTCGGCGGGCGTGACCAAGGACGACGTCGACGCCTACTGGCTCGGCACCGCCCAGTCCGGGATGAGCGGCATCACCCTGGCCCGCCCGCTGCAGCTCGACTGCAAGCCCGTGACCCGCGTGGAGAATTACTGCACCACGGGGTCTGAGGCGCTGCGCGCCGCGGCCTACGCGGTGGCCTCGGGGGCCTACGACATCGCCATGGCGGTCGGCGCCGAGAAGGTGAAGGACAGCGGGTACCAGGGCCTCAACGCCGCCGGCCCACCCAACGACGGCACGGCGCGCACCCTGACAGCGGCCGCCATGTTCTCCATGGTGGCGCCGGCGTACGGCGAGAAGTACGGCGTCGGCGAGGACCAGATGACCGACGTGCTCGCCACCATCTCGGCCAAGAACCATTCCAACGGGGCACGCAACCCCCGCGCCCAGTTCCGCCGCGAGGTGTCGAAGGAGACGATCTGCGCCTCGCCCCGGGTGGCGGGGCGCCTGGGGGTGTTCGACTGCGCGGGGGTGGCCGACGGCGCCGCGGCGGCCATCGTGGTGCGGGCCGAGGACGCCTCGCGCTTCACCGACAAGCCGATCTACCTGAAGGCGCTCGCCTTCGCGGCGGGCAGCGGGTCGGGCCTCATCGACCCCGCCTACGACTACACGCACTTCCCCGAGTGCGCGGCCGCCGCCGCCGACGCCTACGCGCAGGCCGGCATCACCGACCCGCGCCGGCAGCTGGCCTTCGCCGAGGTGCACGACTGCTTCACCCCCACCGAGCTCGTCCTCATGGAGGACCTCGGGTTCGCCGAGCGCGGCACGGCGTGGAAGGAGGTGCTGGCGGGCACCTTCGACCTCCACGGGGAGCTGCCGGTCAACCCCGACGGCGGCCTGAAGAGCTTCGGGCACCCCGTGGGGGCGTCGGGGCTGCGCATGTTCTTCGAGTGCTGGCTCCAGCTGCGCGGCGAGGCCACCCCGGAGCGCCAGATCGACAACGGCCGCACCCTGGCGCTCACCCACAACCTGGGCGGCTACCCCGGGGAGATGGTGTCCTTCGTGTCCGTCGTGGGCACCGAGCCGGGCTGACCCCCGCGCCGAGCAGCGGGACGGGGCGGAGGGCGGAGACGGCGTGTCGTTCCTCGACGAGCGCGCCGGGCTGGCGGGCAAGGTGGCCGTCGTCGCCGGCGGCGGTGGGGGCCTGGGTCGCGCCTGTGCGCTGGACCTGGCCCGCACCGGCACGGCGCTGGTCCTGGCCGACATCGACGCCGACACCCTGGCGACCACGGCCGACGAGGCCCGCGCGCTCGGCGTCGAGGTGCTCGACGCCCACGTCGACGTGCGCGACACCGACGCGCTGGCGTCGGTCTTCGACTCCTGTGACGAGCGCTTCGGCCGGCTCGACGTGCTCGTGAACGTCGTCGGTGGGACGTTTCGCGCCGCGTTCACCGACGTCAGCGCCAAGGGCCGCGACGCGCTGGTGCGCGCCAACTTCACCTGGATCGTCGACGCCACGCAGCAGGCGGCGCGGCGGATGGCGGCGTCGGGAACGGGGGGCAGCATCGTCACCATCACCTCCATCGAGGCGCACCGGGCCGCGCCGGGGTACGCCATCTACGCGGCGATGAAGGCGGCGGTGACGCACCTGACCCGCACCCTGGCGGTCGAGCTCGGCGGGTCGGGCGTCCGCGTCAACTGCGTGGCCCCGGACTTCGTGCCCACCGCCGGCCTGGCGGGCATCGCCGGTCGGGCGGGGTCGGCCGGGCAGCGGGCCGCCGCCGCCGGGGACGGCACCGACCCGGGCGACTGGCTGACGATCCCCCTGCGCCGCAAGGGCGAGGTCGCCGACGTGGGCAACTGCGTGCTGTTCCTGGCGTCGGACCTCTCGTCGTACATCACCGGGACCACGCTGCACCCCGATGGCGGGGCGCTGGCCATGTCGGGTTGGATGGACTGGCCCGACGACGGCTTCACGGCCCGCCCGCCCGCCTGGGTCCTCGACCGGCTCGAGCCGCCCGCCGGGCCCCGGCGGCGGGGCGAGCGCGATCCCGGGACGTGAGCACGCCGGCGGTCCACGACGCGCTGTTCGTCCCCGACGGTGCGCACGTGGTGCCCACCGCCTACGCCCGGGGGCCGTGGAGCCCCGGTGCCCTGCACGGCGGGCCCGTGGCCGCGCTGCTGGCGCGCGCCGTGGAGGCCTGCGAACGCGACGAGACCATGCACGTGGCCCGGCTCACCGTCGAACTGCTGCGACCCGTGCCCCTGGCCCCGCTGGCGGTCTCGGCCACGGTGAGCCGGCCCGGGCGCAAGGTCCAGGTGGTCGAGGCCCGCATCGCCGCCGACGGGCGCGACGTGGCGTGGGCCCGGGCGCTGCGCATCCGGGTGCAGCCGTCCGGCGAGGCCTCGGCGGGGCTTGCCGACGCGCTGGCGCGGGGCCCCGTGCCCGGCCGCGACCCCGGCGCGCCGGCCGGCCCCGGCGACGGGTACGTGTCGGACACCTCGATGGGCGACGACCGCGCCTTTCACAGCGAGGGCGCCGAGCTGCGCTACGTGGTGGGGACGTTCGCCGAGCACGGCCCGGCCACGGTGTGGGTCCGCCTGGCGGTGCCCGTCGTCCCCGGCGAGGAACCGTCTCCCCTGCAGCGGGTGGCGGCGGCCGCCGACTTCGGCAACGGCGTGAGCGCGGAGCTCGACTTCGCCCGCTACGTCTTCATCAACCCCGACCTGACGGTGCACCTGTTGCGGCCCGCCGTCGGCGAGTGGGTGTGCCTGGACGCCGCCACCCGCATCGGCATCCCCGGCGTCGGCCTGGCCGAGTGCGCCCTGTGGGATGCCCACGGCCCTATCGGCCGGTCGCTGCAGAGCCTCCTCGTCGAGCGGCGGCCCGCCCGCCTCTGATCACCGCGGGCGGCCCACCCCGCCCGGTGGCCGCGGCCATCGGCGGCGGCTACTGCGCCGAGGCGTTCTCCCCGGCGCTCTCCGCCGCCTTGTGGCGCGGCCGGCGCCCGCCCAGCGAGGCCATGAAGCTGCGCACGTCGCTGGCCCCGCTGCACAGCGCCACCAGGTCCGTGGACTGCTGCAGGTGCACCCGCATACCCATCATCTCCCAGGCCCGCGTGAGCCCCTGCTTGGTGGCCAGGATGGTGGTGAGCGGCATCTTGGCGATGGTGCGGGCCATCTCCTCGACGGTGTCGTCGAGCTCGGCACGCGGCACCACGCGGTTCACCATCCCCCACTGCAGCGCCTGCTCGGCCCCGATGGTCGGCGCCAGGAACAGGTACTCCGCGGCGCGCTTGAAGTTCATCATGACCCAGGGCTCGATCATGGTCTGGGCGCCGGGGAGGCCGAACCCCTGCGGGAGCGGCATCTGGAAGTAGGCGTCGTCCGACGCGATGGTGAGGTCGGTGAGCAGGCCGTACACGGTGCCGCCCCCGACGCAGTAACCGTGCACCTGCGAGATGGTCGCCTTGGGGAACTCCCACAGCCGCAGCGGTGGCCACAGGAACAGCCCGTAGTGGTGGCGGCGCCACGTGCGCTCGGGCGTCGGCCCCGTCGTCGGGTAGACCTCGGGCATCTCGTCCATGCCGACGATGGCGTGCCCGGCGCAGAAGCCCTCGCCGTTCGCCTTCAGCACGAGCACCTTCACGTCGTCGTCGTCGTCCGCCCGGGCGAGCGCCTCGTCCATGTCCCACACCTGCTGCGCCGTCTGGATGTTGGCCTTGTCGGGCGTGTTGAGGACGATGCGGGCGACACCCCCGTCCTTTTCGTAGATGATCGTCTCGAACTCGACTCGTTCCACCACGCCCTCCCGTCGGGTCACCGGTCGCGGCCCCGGGCGGGACCGGAGCGGGACCGGAGCGGGCCAGATGCTACGTGCGGCGGGCCAGAAGGCTGTAGCTGAGCGGCACCCGGGGCCGGCCGGGCGGGATGCCGTGGCGCTGGTCGTCGTGACGCACCAACCACGGGAGCGGGGCGAAGGACGTCCCGTCGTGCTCCACGAGGCGCTCCATGACGAAGCCGCGCCCGATCAGGGCCGTGACGGGAGTGCTGGCGCGGTCGTGCGCCAGCCCCCGGCCGGTACCCCGGGCCCGCGGGCCGGGCGGCTCAAGGCCCGTGCGCCGGCGGCCGATACCTGTCGACGTGACAGAGCGCCCCGCCCCGCGCGGGTTCGACGAGGTCGGGGTGTCGAGGCTCCTGGAGCAAGAGGCCCGCATCGTCGGGATCAAGGATTTTTCGACCCCGACCCTCGAGGCGGTCGACCGCCGCCGCTCCCAGCTCTGGACGATCGCCTTCGCCGGCCTGGTGTGCCTGGCCGCGGCGGTGGCCCTGCTGACATCGGGCGCCGGGCACCACCTGGGCTTCGCCAACCTGCTCGGGTTCCGGATCGGGACCGTCGTCCTCGTCGTCGGGCTCGCCGCCTACGTCATGGAGAAGGAGCGCCACCTCCGTCGCCTGGCCAAGCTCCTCGTCGACGAGCGCGTCCTCGGCGCGGCACTGTCGAACCGGCTCAAGGAGCTCGCCATGCTCTACGAGGCGGGCAAGGCCATGAACTCCGTCCTCGTCGTGGACGAGGTGCTCCAGCTCATCCTGTCGAGCGCCTTCGACCTCCTCATGGCCGCCAGCGGGTCCATCATGCTCGTCGAGGACGAGGGCGACCTGGCGGTGGTGTGCCGCGCCGGCAACGCCGGCGGCGCACCGATCGAGCTGGGCGGCGGGATCGCCAGCCGGGTGGCGCGTGACCGCGAGCCGCTCCTCGTGCAGGGGACCGTCTCCGAGAAGGGGCACCAGGAGACCCAGAGCGCGGTGTGCGTACCCCTCATGCACCGCGGCCAGGTCCTCGGCGTGATCAACCTCATCGGTGCCCCCGGACACGTCTACAGCGAGTACGACCTGCGGGCCGTGTCGCTGTTCGCCGAGCACGCCGCCATCGCCGTGGCCAATGCCCGACTCTACGAAGCCGAGCGCGCGCTGAGCGCCCAGCTGTCGCACCAGGTCGTGCACGACCCGCTCACGGGGGCCGCCAACCGCGTGCTGATCAGCGACCGCCTCGCCCACGCCCTCGCCCGCGTGCACCGCAAGGAGTGCCAGGTGGCCGTGCTGTTCGTCGACGTCGACAACTTCAAGCTGGTGAACGACGAGCTCGGCCACGACGCCGGCGACTTCGTCCTCACCGCCATCGCGCAGCGACTGACCGAGTGTGTCCGCCCGGCCGACACCGTGGGGCGGTTCGGCGGCGACGAGTTCCTGGTGATCTGCGAGGACCTCACCCACGACGAGCAGGCGGTGGAGATCGCCGAGCGCATCCTGGAGGGCTTCGACCGCCCGTTCACGACCCCGTTCGGGGAGCGCACCCTGTCCGTCAGCATCGGTGTGGCGCCCGCCGGCCACGACCGGCCGGCGTCGGTCGCCAACCTCATCCGCGCCGCTGACCAGGCCATGTACCGGGCGAAGATGGAGGGCAAGTCCCGCATCGTCAGCGCGCTCAGTTCCGCACCAGGACCCGCCTGAGGCGCCGCCGGGAGGAGCGCGGGACGGGCCGGGAACGGCCCGTCCCGCCGCTCCCGGCCGGATGACGCCCCCCGGGCGCTGTCGTTAACGTTGGTCGCATGCCCCTCACCGACGCCGTGACCACCGACGAGGACCTCGTCCGCTCCCGGCTCCGGGACCTCCTCACGACCCACGACCCCGCCACCACGGGCGTGGTGGCGTTCCTCGGCGCCCGTTTCGACCTCGGGCTCGCCTGGGTGTCGTTCCCCGAAGGGCTCGGCGGCCTCGGCGTGGGCCCCGACCTGCAGGGCGTCGTGGAGCGCGAGCTGCGCGTCGCCGGCGCGCCCAACGAGTCGGACCGCAACGTCATCGGCTACGGCATGGCAGCGCCCACCATCCTCGCCCACGGCACCGAGGAGCAGCGGGCCCGGTACCTGCGGCCCCTGTTCACGTGCGAGGAGGTGTGGTGCCAGCTCTTCAGCGAGCCCGGCGCCGGCTCCGACGTCGCCGGCCTCGCCACCCGGGCGGTGCGCGACGGTGACGAATGGGTCGTGAACGGCCAGAAGGTGTGGACCACGCTGGCACACACGGCGCGATGGGGCCTGCTCGTGGCGCGCACCGACCCCGACGTCCCCAAGCACCGGGGCATGACGTACTTCGTCGTCGACATGAACGCCCCCGGCGTCGAGGTCCGCCCCTTGCGCCAGATCACCGGGGACGCCGAGTTCAACGAGGTCTTCTTCACCGACGTGCGCATCCCCGACAGCCAGCGCCTCGACGCCGTGGGCGCGGGCTGGCGGGTGGCCACCACCACCCTCATGAACGAGCGGGTGGCGATCGGCGGCGGGGTCCCGGCGCGCAACGCCGGCCCCATCCACGAAGCGCTGCGGATCTGGAGGGACTCCCCGGACAAGACCGGGGCCAAGCGCGCCAAACTGATGGCGCTGTGGGTGGAGGCCGAGGTGGCGCGCCTCACCAACATGCGCGCCCGGGCGCTGCGCCGCGCCGGCACGCCCGGGCCCGAGGGCAGCGTGGCGAAGCTCGTCGGTGCCGAGCTCAACAAGCGCGTCTACGAGCTGTGCGTCGACCTGCTCGGCATGCACGGCACGCTCTTCCCCACCGACTACGCGATGCGCAGGCCCGACCGTGCGGTGTTCGCCGGGGGGACCGACGCCCGGTACGCCTTCCTCCGCAGCCGTGCCAATTCCATCGAGGGTGGCACCTCGGAGATCATGCGCACCATCCTCGGCGAGCGGGTTCTGGGCCTGCCGGGCGAGCCCCGCCTGGACAAGGACCTGCCCTGGGCGGCGATCCCCCGCAGCTGACCCGTCGGGCGCGCGGTGGCGCGCCCGCGCCGGCCCCGGAATACGATCCACGCGTGGGAGCGACCATGACCATGATGCTCCGTGGCCGGGCCTTCCCGGACACGGTGGGGGTGGCACCGCCTCGATAGGCACTGGGCCGGCCTGCTCGTCGCCGACGCCGGTGTCGGGCCGGGCGACCTCGTCGTCGACGTCGGGGCGGGATCGGGCGCGCTGACGGTGCCGCTGGTCGCCGCCGGGGCGCGGGTGATCGCCGTGGAGCTGCACCCCGATCGAGCCCGCCGGCTGCGCCACGAGTTCCGGGGCCGCCCGGTGACCGTCGTCGAAGCCGACGCCGCCGACCTGCGCCTCCCGCGGCGCCCGTTCCGCGTGGTCGCCAACCCCCCGTTCGCGGTGACGACGGCCCTGGTGCGCCGCCTGCTGGCACCGGGGAGCCGGCTGGTGGCGGCCGACCTCGTCGTGCCCCGCTACGTGGCCCGGCGCTGGGTCGGCCCGGGCGCGCCGGGCCGCGCCCGGTGGACACGGTCCTTCACCGTGTCGACGGGACGCACCGTCCCACGGCGCGCCCTGCACCCGCCGCCGCCATGCGACGCCGTCGTGCTCGTCGTCCGGCGCCGGCCCGGCACCCTCCCACGGCCATGACGTGCGTCGTTGGCACGACGCGGCCCGCCGTTGGAGAATCGGCCATGGAGCCCTCGCCGTCCACCCGCCCCGCACCCGTCCCCGCACCCGTCCCCGCACCCGCACCCGCACCATGGGTCATGCGCCGGGGCCGATCCGACGACGCCGAGGACGTGGTGGCGCTGTGGCGCCGTGCGGGAGCCGAGCCCACCGTGACCGACGACCCCGCCAGCGTGCGGGCGCTGTGCGCCCATGACCCCGCGGCCCTCGTCGTCGCCGAGGTCGACGCTCGGATCGTGGGGAGCGTCATGGCGTGCTTCGACGGATGGCGGGCGAGCTTCTACCGGCTGGCCGTCCACCCGGAGTGGCGGCGGCGGGGGCTCGGCCTGGCCCTGGTGGCCGAGGCCGAGCACCGCCTGCGCGCCGTGGGGGCCCGGCGGGTGAACGCCCTCGTGGTGTCGGACCACCCCCATGCCGTGCGCTTCTGGGAGGCGGCCGGCTACACCCGCGACCCCCGCATGCACCGGCACGTGAAGACGCTCAGCTGACACACAGGGCGCTGTACGGCGGCCCCGATGTGGACGCGGTCACATGGCACGCATGAGACCTCGAGACGACGCCGAGCCAACCGATACCACTCGCCGTCGACGCGCCATGGCCGGGGCGCGGTGGACGTCACGGTCGATCGCGCTCCTCGCCACGGGCGCGGCCGCCGTGGTGGGACTGGCCCTGGCGCCCAGGATCCAGGGCACGAGCGCTCCAGCGTCGGCGGTGCCGGGCACGTCGGCGGCGGGCACGCCGACACGATCGGCCACCGGGTCGACGGGATCGGGCGCGGCGACGGCGAGCAGCACGCCGAGCGCCACTCCCAGGCCCGCCACGGTCGTGTCCGGGGGGACGGCCACCGCCGGCGCCTCGACGGTGTCGGCGTCACCGGCATCCACGTCATCGGCATCCACGTCATCGGTCGCCGGCACCCGGAGCTCGGGAACGACGTCGACCACCGCCACCGGCGGCCGCGACGACTGACGCCGTGCCTCACGATGGTCTCCGACATGCTGTGGCGACTGGCGCAGCGCCAGGCACCCGCCGCCCGGCCCGGCTCGGCGCGCGACCCCGACCCGGACTACTGACGGGCGCGGCGCCCCGGCCGGCACGCGGTCGGCCGCCGAGGCGACCCGGCCCGCGGCGACCGCCAGGAGCGCGTCAGAAGACGGACCGCGCCGGGACCACGGCGCCGGCGAGGTCGCACTCCTCCGTGCCCAGCAGCGACACCCACCGGGCCCGACCGGCGGTGAAGTCGACGTCGACATGGGCCGGCACCTTCCCGATCTGGTGGCCGGCGTTGAAGACCCACGTGTCGCCGATGCGGTCGACCCACGAGCCGTCGGGCTGGAACGGTGACTCGTGCACGTGGCCCGTGATCACCACATCGGGCCGGTAGTCGCCGATCCAGCCGCCGACGTCGGCATCGCCGTAGTGGCGTCGACCGGTCCAGCACGTGGGGGACCCGAGCAGCGGCCAGTGGTAGACCCAGACCCAGCGCGCCGGGCGGCGAGCGGCGTCGGCGGCCAGCTGCTCCTCCACGGCGGCCCGGCCGATCGGCCCGTCCCACCACGGACAGACGGTGACGAGCGTGTCGTCGACGAGCACCGAGTCGCCGTCCGTCGGTGGGGATCCCCGCCGCCCTCACCTCGCCGAGCCACAGGGCCGACTGCTCACCGTGCGCGTCGGGCCCGGTGAGATCGTGGTTGCCGGAGCTGATGGCGACGCGGCCGGCCTCGTGCAGCAACGAGATGTAGCCCACCATGACGACGCTCTGCGCGTCGAGGGGGACCGCCGAGCTGATGCTGAGGTTGTCACCGGCGAGCACGACGAGGTCGAAGTCCGGCGCGTCGGCGACGACCCAGTCGAGCTGGGGCAGCGAGCAGTGAAGGTCGGAGACGAGGAGGATCCGCACGGGCCCCGGTGGTCGTCGGTGGTCGTCGGTGGAGACGCCAGCGTAGGCCGGGCGCTCAGCTCTCGATGCGGACGGAGCTCACGTACCAGCCGCCGGGCGCCTGCGACACCGACAGCTGGTAGATGGCGGCGTTCACGGGGCCGCCGCCGGGGGGCCCGAAGGTGCAGATGAGCGGGAGGAACGCCGAGGTGCACCCCCGGTCGATGGCGAACCCGCTGCGATACGGGACGGCGAAGAGCGTGGCCACGGCGTCGGGGGTCGCCACCGTCAGCGCCCGGGCGTTGTTCCCCGTGGCCCAGGCCGACACGAGCGAGGTGGCGGCGCCCTCGGCGGAGGGTTGCGGCGACCCCGGGACGGCGACAGTGGTCGTCGTCGGGGGCGGCGGGCTCGTGGTCGTCGTGGTCGTGGAGGTGGTGCTGGTCGGTGCCACCGTGCTCGTGGGAAGCGTCGTCGGCACGGCCGCCCGGGAGGTCCCGCAGCTCGTCACCACCACACCCACGAGCGCGACAGCCAGGACGGCGGACGCGTCTCGCACGGGCCACCGGGAGTCGGTGGAGCGAGGGCGCCCGGGCCCATCGGCGTGACGGGTCAGACGGGCGGCACGAGACGTCATGGTCCCATTGTGACAAATCCGCTCACCGTCCCCGGTCGCGCCGGCCCCGTGATGCACCCGTCCGGCGCCGCGGGACCACCTGCGGGGGGGCGTCCGGCGGCGGGACAGCGTCGAGGAGGCTGCTCGTCCACGACCCCGCGTGAACCCGGGGCGTCAAGGCAGCGGCCGCCGGTAGCGGACCTCGTCGACCGCCGTGCCCCAGACCTCATCGGTCCGACGCAGCCCGTCGGGTGCCCACCGGTCACGGTCGTAGAAGCGCTGGGCACGCACGTTCCCGACCATGACCCAGAGCACCGCCCGGCGGTGGCCCCGGGCCCCGAGGCGCGCCCGCGCCTCGGCCATCAGGCGCCGGCCCACGCCCGACCCCCACGCGGGCGGGTCGACGTACAGAGCGAGGACCTCGCCCGCGCCGGCGACGTCGGGGTCGCGCGCCGCGCCGGTGGTGGCGAAGCCGCGCACAGAGCCGTCGGCGACGGCCACGATGGTCGACGGCAGGCCCGGGCCCGTCGCCCCCAGGTCGTAGCGCGCGGCGCGCTCGTGGGGCCGCAGCGAGTCGAGGTACTCGTCGGCGAGCAGGCCCCGGTAGCCGACCTGCCACGACCGGACGTGGACGCCGGCCACCTCGGCGGTATCGTCCGGCCGGGCGTCGCGGACCGTCACCACCAGCGCGCTCGGGTGCGCGACGTCCGGAACGACGGCATGCCGTGACGGTCCTGCTGGGTCGCCTCGGGCACGGCGGGGGCCACCGCGCGGGAAGCCCGGAGCGAGGCCATGGACGCAGAGGGTACGCGAGCGGTGCCTACGACGTGGGGTCGTGGGCGACGCTCGAGGGGAAGCGGACCGCCACGGCGTCGCGTCCCGAGCGCTTCACCTCGTACAGGGCGAAATCGGCGTCGTCGAACATCTGCTCGGTCGTCGACACCGACCGGTCCAGGCCGCTCACGCCCACGCTGATCGTCACCGGGACCTCCAGGACCGCGGGGACGTCGCTGCGGATCCGTTCGGCCAGCGCGGCGGCCGCCGACGGCTCGGTGTCGGGCATGAGCACCGCGAACTCGTCGCCCCCCAGCCTCCCGACGACGTCGAAGCTGCGGGAGTGCGCCAACAGGGCGGCGCCGAAAGCGGCCAGGACGTGGTCCCCCACGAGGTGCCCGTAGGTGTCGTTGACCTGCTTGAAGTTGTCGAGGTCGATCAGCACGAGGCTCAACGAGTGCCCGTGGCGCTGCGACCGGGCGACCTCGTCCCTGAACCGCTGGTGGAAGACGCGGTGCACGGCGCACCCCGTCAGCCCGTCGGTGGCGGCCATCTCGACGATCGTGTCGGCCAGGACGGCTTCGTGACGCTCCCGGCGGACGCGGTTTCGTGCCGCCGCCACCGACAGCACCGAGGATCCGGCCAGGACGGCGCCCAGCATCAACGCCGTGTTCCCGGCCGCTCCGGGGACGTGATTCGTGGCGACGACGAACGCCAGGGATGCCAGGCTCGACGCGCCACATGCGGCCGCCGCCGCCGGCGAGAAGGCCCACCCGGCGAAGCTGATGGGGAGGAACAGCAGGATCAGCATCGGGCTGCGCAGCCCGCCGTCGATGTCGGCGACCGCACCCACCGCGAACGCCGACAGGACGGTCCAGCCGGCCGAGAAGGTCGCCCGCCAGGCTTTGGCGGCCACCAACCGGACGAGCCAGAGGTTGACCGCGGCGAGAACGAGCCACGAGGCGGCGACGATCCACAGCAGCGGTCGGTGAGGCCCGTGGGGCGTCGTGCCCAGGTAGCCGAGGACCACCACGGTCTCCGCCAGGAAGACCCCGAAGCCGATCCGCATGTGGGTCAGCCAGAACCCTCGGTGGACCTCCCCGCCGACGACATGCGGGAACCCCGAGCCGTCGTCCGAGCCGATCCGGCGTGACACCTCCCCGTCCGGCGCCGGGCGGGGACCGACCGGTCCGTCGGTCCCGCCGTCGACGGCGGGTCCCGGCCCCTCGACGGAGGCGCTGACCTGGGGATCAACCAGCGCTATGCCCCCGGCCCGGGGGCTGCGCGGGTGCTTGAAGACCCCGGGTCGAGCCATGCGTCTCTTATCGGCGTGAGAGCCACGGCACCGTAGGGGTCGTCGGACCCGTTTCCGGCGCTTCACCGCCCGCGGCCAGGCCCGGCGGGCGGCGGGGTACGCCCCGGGCCGCCGAATGGACGTTGTGCCCTGGCGCCGATGCCGGCCCACGCGCATCCTGGCGGTAGGGCCTGGTCGCGAGGCAGGTGCCCGCATGGCGCAGCAAGGCCGGATGACACGGCGACGCATGACACGAAGCTCGATCCGGGTCGCCCGCATCGGCGGGATCGACATCCGCGTGCACTGGACCTTCCTCGTCCTGCTGGTGCTGGTCGCGTGGGCCGATGCAGGCGCCCCGGGCACCGCCGGCGTGAGCCTGGTGTGGATCGCCGCCGTCTTCGCCTCGGTGCTCGTCCACGAGTACGCCCACTGTGTCGTCGCCCGGCGCCGCGGGGCCGTCGTGGAGGACATCCTGCTCCTGCCCATCGGGGGCCTCTCGCAGATGTCCACGATGCCCGAGGCAGCGGGCGACGAGCTGGCCATCGCGATCATGGGGCCGCTCACCAGCCTGGGCCTGGCGGTCCTCGCCGCCATCGGGGGCCTGGCTGTCGGCGCCCACCTGTGGCCACCCACCCTGTTCGCCGGCTCCTGGTTCGCCCGGATCGCGTGGCTGAACGCGCTGCTCGGCGGCTTCAACCTGCTGCCCGCGCTGCCCATGGACGGCGGGCGGGTGCTGCGGGCGGCTCTCGAGCGAAATCACGACCGTCTGACCGCCACGCGCCAGGCCGGGAGGATCGCCAGGATCCTCGCCGCGGTCATGGTCGCCGTCGGCTTCTTCTACGACTTCTGGCTCGTCCTCATCGGGCTGTTCGTCTACATGGGCGCCACCGCCGAGGAACAGGCGGCCCAGACCCACGGCCACGGGCCGGCGGAACCGAGCCACCCGGCGCCGCACCCGCCCCCGCCCCCGCCCTTGCCCCCGCCCGGGTGATCGTCAAGACCGGTCGACCCGCCCGACAACTGACCGGCAAGCGCCACCTGGACCCAGACTCCGAAGCGCCCCCCGAGCAGTACCCGTTGGGTGAAGGTCAGCCCTCGCTCTGGCGCCCCGCACTAATCCCGCAGTCGATGGCGGACGGTGCGATCACAGCCGTCCAGATCGGGCCCAATGGTCACCCGGCGAGACCACGGCGATGGGCGTAGGCAACTGCCTGGGAGCGGTCCCGGCTCCCGGTCTTTGCGAAGATGCGGTTCACATGGGTCTTCACGGTGGCCTCGCTCACAAAGAGTTGTCCCGCGATCTCGGCGTTGGAGCGGCCGGCGGCGATGAGCCGAAGGACCTCTCCCTCTCGCTCGGTCAACCCGTCCGGCAGGGGGCCTCCCGCCACCGGCGTACCCGGCAAGGAGGCCACGTCCACGAGCCGGGCCTGGACCGCCGGGTCCAGAACGGCTTGGCCTGAAGCCGCCGCTTCGAGGGCTCGGCCGATGTGATCACGGCCGGCGTCTTTGGTGAGGTACCCGATCGCTCCCGCCCGCAGGGCCCCAACGATGGACCCGTCATCGGCATAGGTGGTGAGCACCACCACCTGGGTCTCGGGATGGTCGGTGCGGATGCGCCTCGTCGCCTCCACGCCGTCCACTCGGGGCATCCGGAGATCCATCAACACGACCTCCGGGGCGAATTCCGCGACCAGGGCGACCGCTTCCTCGCCATCGGCCGCAGCCCCCACCACTTCGATGCCGGGCATGGTCTCCAGCAACGTGACCAGACCCTCCCGGACGACTGTCTGGTCGTCGGCCACCACGACTCTCACCCCGGCACCGCCACCTGGACGGTCCAACCCAGCGTGCTCGGCTGGGCGACGACCTGGCCGCCCAACAGCTCGATCCGCTCGCGCATGCCTTGGAGGCCGAAGCCACCTCCTGTCGTCTTGAGTTCGCTCGTGGCGTCACCGTCAGGGCATCGACCGTTGGTGACCATCAAGGTCGTCGACCGCGGGTCGAAATCGAGATGGATCGAGACCGGCGCCCCGGGCGCGTGTTTCCGGGCATTGGTGACCGCCTCCTGGGCGGCGCGATACAGCGCCAGCCCGGTATCGGCTGCGAGCGGACGGGGCGCACCGGTCACGGTCAGCTCGGCGCCATCACGTGCGGCGAGCGAGGCCAGTTGCTCGGCAAGCGCCACCGGGTCGTCACGCAGTGCGTGCACGGCCTGGCGTGTCTCCTCCAACCCCTGGACGGCGAGCCGACGAGCCTGTTGGACCAACTGACGAGCCTTGGCGCTGTCGTCGCCCTTCTCCAAGAGCGCGTCGGCGGCGTCCAGCTGGACCGACAAAGCGCCGAGGGAGTGGGCCAGTACGTCGTGCACCTCGCGTCCGATTCGGTTGCGTTCAGCGAGCGCGGCCGCTCGATCCCGCTCTGCATCGGCCCGGACCCGTTCAGCCAGGAGCTGCTCGGCCTGAAACGTCCGTTCCACGTATTGGCGCCGGCTGGCGCCGACCATGAGCCCGAGGACGACGGAGACCGCCCCCTCGGCGACAAGGACGGTGGGAGCGCCCACCGCCAACGTGGCCACCACCAGCGCGCCAATCCCGATCCCTCCCACGCCCAACGCCGGTAGTGCCTCGAAGGCGATCGCCGCACCGAGACCGGCTACCGCCATGAAGGTGATGGCACTGGGCGCTAAGGCCGCGAGGGCACCTCCGGACGCCGCCAGGAGCGCGAGGAGACACCACGTCGTGCGCCCCGAGGCTCGGAGGCGACGGCTGGCCATCCAGCCCACCCATCCGATCCCGGCGCCGACCATCGACACCCACCTCACCGGGTGGTCGGCCCGCACGCCGCTCGGTGGCGGCTGGTGCCCGGCGGTCCAGAGGAGTGCCGCCAGCCCGGCGAGGCGAGCGACAGTGAGGAGGCGCTCTGTGCTCGTCCCCCCATGTCCTCGGAGTTGGGATGCCAGCCCCACGGACACGATGATCCCACCTGACCGCTGGTCCCGGCGCTTTCGAGGCTCAGGCCGCCGCCGGAGACCGCAGCAGTCCGCCACGCTCGATGACGGCACCCGTGCGGCGGGCCTTGAGGTAGAGGACGCCGGTCCGGGCGGCCACCTCGGCCATCGCCATGAGGACGAACGCCGCACCCCAGGCAGCGCCCGAGGTGATGTGGTGGAAGGCGCTGAACCGGGCGACGGCCGCCTGCCCGCCGTGCCCCACCCACAGGGCGAAGCCCGTGCGGGCACCGATACCGACCACCCAGAGGACGGCGGCCACCAGGCCCGCCTTGGCAAAGGCGCCGGCCCCGTCGCGTCGGATCGTGGTCAATAGCCCGGCCAGCGCCCCCAAGGCGCCGCCCACGCACACGAACCCGACGACCAGCACGAGGTCGTTGCCGGCGGTGGGAACGGCGTGGAGGAACTGGGCGGCAACGAAGACCGTGGCCACCAACGGGAACAGCAGACGGGCACGAGTCACCTTGTGCCCCCGGATCTGGAGGACGACCAAGCCGATGAGGGCGATGTTCATGAGGTAATCGGTGAATGTCATGTCGCCAGTGTCTGACACCAAGGTCCGTCCGGCATCAGCCCACGGGTGGATCCCAGGGTGGATTCCGTCTCCACCCTGGCGATGAGGTCGCCGGCGCGCACCATTGCGTGTCCGTCCAAGATGGTCTTGCAGGCTCCCACAACGAGCCGGACTCGCCTACTTCGCACGCCGCGTCGCCCCGCGGGCCCAGCCGGCAACGCCGTCCCAGCGTCGTAGCGGGTGGTCGCCCCGGAAGGGTGAGGGATGCGTCGGCCGGGTTCCGCCAAGATGCGCTGGCGCCGGCGACTCGGTTTGTCGGCGACGGACGTCTAGAAGTTCGGGATCGAGAAGGTCGGCGAAGTCTGTAGGTAGCTCGTGACATCCCAAAGCGTGTCCTGGAACTCGGTGGCAACGCGCTCGTCGTAGTTGAGCTGCAATGTCACCGGCTGCCCATCGGTCGTCAGCTGGCCGAGCACCATCGAGCCGGTCCACGTGACATTCACGGCTTGCCCGTGAGTGTCCAGGGTGGCGAGAGGAGCCCACAGGATGGCATTGATCGAGTTGAGGCTCTTCCCGACCTCGATATTCCCGCCTCCGTACAAGGAGAGCTGCAGATCGGTCGGATCCCCCACGATCTGCGAGCTTCCGGACACGCAATTCGTCGTTGCGTTACCCGGCGTGGGGCTCCCGACCTCGCACGCGTTGATCGTCGCTCCGCTGCCCGTGTCGAGCGTCAGATTGGAAGCCCCCGGACGGGGCAACGCCGACGGGGCCTGAAGGGCCAAGACGCCGCCTCGAGCCGAGGGTCCGGCGCCAGGGAGCCTGACGGGGCGGCCGGAACCGTTCCGGTGCTGCGAACGGCTGTGATCGGCTCCCACGGCCCCCGGCTCCCCTGACCGCCCAGGGGTCCTTCGGCTCCGTGAGCACCCTCCATCAGCCAACGCGGTCCGTGGCGACACAAATACTCAATCTTGCCGATGTTCACCTTCTGCCCCGTCGGACAAGCTGAGACCATGAAGACATGAACCCTCAAGCGCCTGATCGCCCTGTCTGTGGCAGGGGGATCACTGTTTGGAGTCAGCCTGGCAACCACCGGCGTGGCATCGGCCACCCCGTCCTGCGTGGACCTGGCCGACCACGGGGTCGGGAACCTGGGCGATCCCGGCAACAGTGGCAACCACCACAACGAATCCCAGGGCGTGGGCAACCACGGCGACCCCGGCAACGGCGTGGGCCACTACTGCCCCCATGAGTAGCAGGACGTCGAAAGGAAGAACTTCCCACCGCCCGAACGCCCCCGCGCGGAGGCTTGGGCTTGGGTCGAATCGATCGCCACTGGCTGAACGGAGCGAGAGCACTCGCGTAGGGCCCGGCGGTCCGGCAGCTCCGCCACCCGCGCCACGACCTGCCAACGGCTGGCAATTCCAGCGATCGTCGCCAGCACGCACAGCGTATGCATCGACGCTGATTTCTCATCTACCCTGGCTCCGGACGGGGACGGGGGGACAAGATGGCAAGACGCAGTAGTGGTTCGTGGACGTCGCGATCGAACAGGTTCGCCGCCGGAGGCCCAACTTCCACTCGACGGCGCTGGTCGTTCGTCGCAGCGATCGTGCTGGCTGCTTTCGCATCGAACACGGTGATCTCGGCAGCGAATGCCGCCACCACGACAAAGCCGTACTCGATCAACATTACGACCCCGGACCCGCTTCATCCCCATGACGTCGGCGCCGGATCGTCCACGTCGTTTACCGCCACGCTGGTCAACGAGGCGAATCCTCAGTCTCTGGGGTCAGCCAACATCACCGCACCCCCCGGCTTCACCGTGACGGGGGCGTCACCCGGCAACATCGCGACAGTCGCCGGCAACGTCGTTCAACTACGCAATCTCGGTATCCCGCCGGGCCAGAGCGTCGCAGTGACGATTCAAGCCACCGCCCCGTGCACGGCCGGGACCGAGCTGTGGCAGTCGCAGGCGAAGCAGTCGAACGACTTCAACGGGCCTCCGGGTAACGCCTTCGTGATCGACAGCACCAACACCAATCTCACCACCACGGTCGATGGAGGATGCCAGCTGAATTTCGTGACCCAGCCGACTGACGCCGTGGTCAAGAGCACCATCAGCACCTCGCCGTTCAACACCCCACCGGGCGGCCCGGTGCAGGTCGAGGTCCTCGACGGCAACGGGGTACGAGTCACCTCGTCCACCGTCGCCATCACCTTGGCGATCGGTGCCGACTCGCCGAACCCGGCTCCGGGGGCATTGCTCTCAGGTGCCACGTCCGTGACACAGAACGCCGTTACAGGGGTCGCCAGTTTCAGTACCCTTTCCGTCAACCTGCACGGTGATTACGACCTGTCGGCCACCTCTCCGGGGATCACGTCCGCCACGTCGAACGTCTTCTCCATATGGGACGTCGCCACCGCCTGCACCGCTGGGAAGACGTGCACGGCCACGATCAACCAGACGAACTCCATGTCCACGTCAGCAAGCGGCACCTCCTCGACGGACGGCTTCCTCCTCGAATCGTTGGGCGAGGGCACGCTCACCTGCGGGGACAACTTCCACCACGCACCGAGCGTCACCACGTTGTCGGAACGCAACTTCACGTCATTGAGTACCAAGACCGTCGTGCTCCAGATCGACAAGACCGTCGTCCAGCAACAGGGACCCAACAACGGTGTCTCCTTCTACCAAGTGTGCTACTCCTCGGGGACGCCCTTCACGGATCGCTACGGGAACACCACGACACTCGGTCTTCTGCCGGACTGCACCTCGCAGTCGCCGACCCCGCCGTGCGTCGCGTCGAAGACGAAGGACAAGGCCGGTGACGTGATCGAGACCCTGACGTTGCCGGGCGGAGACCCCAGATTCCACTAAATGATTGGGCTCTCCTGACCCATCCGTGGGTGCCATGAGCCGCTGAGACGCGAGCAACGCCGCTTCCTGCCTACGTTTTCGGACTGTTCGAAGGTTCGAAGACAAGGCGAGGAGGGCGGCGTGCTCGGTTCCAAGGTGAGCACCATGGTCACGATCACTACTCGATCACTGCGCTGGAGGACACGCCACTTCCAGAGTCAGGCACGGTGCCGTCGCCCCACGCCAGCGTCCGGCAATGTCTCTCGACCAGTCTCTCGATTGGTGGACGGAAGAGGCAGGCGACGGAGAGGGAATCCGCCGTGGCCTCGATGCTGGTTTGGCATTTGGTGGAGCAGAAGTCCTGGTCAGAGCCTCATGGCGTGCTACCCGTCATCCTTTGTTTTCCCTGGTCACAGCCCCTATACGGATCTTAGGGGCTTAAGACGGATTGACTTTGTTCCCAGTCGCCGTACAATCGCCGTACAGAGGCCGGTAGGCTCAGTAAAGGACTGGATATGGCGAAGACTGCGAGAATCGAATTGCGAGCCGCTCCGGAGCAGGAGCAGCGGATCCGTTCGGCTGCCGGTCTCGTCAATCAGTCCCTGACTGCCTTCATGCTGACTGCCGCCGTCGAGAGAGCGGACGCCGTAATAGCTACCTGGTCGACAACCACGGTCTCGCCCGAGTTCTTCGACCAGCTCTTGCAAGCGCTGGAGCGGCCGGCGCAGAGTAGCGAGGCGCTGACGAGGGCGGTGGAACGGCGTCGGACGAGCGTGGAAGGAACGGGTCAAGTCGGGCCTGCCTCGGTTGGAGTATGAATCTGAATCCCTAGGACCGGACCACGATCTTTCGAGCTTCGAGTGTGGCAAGGCAGAACTTGATCGGTGGCTGAGTGAATCGGCCAGGCATGCTGCTGCGAATCGAACCGCTCTAACGTTTGTATGGCTGGATGGGAACCAAGTAGTCGGCTATTACGCTGTCGCCGCCCATGAGATTCTGCGTGAGGCGATCCGCCACAAGATCGGGAGAGGTAGCCCCGACAGGATTCCAGCTGTCCTATTGGCAAAGTTGGCGCTTGATTCGCGGCTCCATGGCCGCCACCTGGGTGGAAGCTTGCTGGTGGACGCTTTGGAGCGGATTCTTGTTGCGGCAGAAGATGTTGGTGCCCGGTTTGTCGTCGTAGACGCGATTGACGACGAAGCTGCACGTTTCTACGAACACTTTGGTTTCGTACGGACGGAACCGGGGGGCCTCCGCCTCGTACGAAAGGTGTCGGATATTGAGAATTCGTTCGGGCCGGATTCGGAGTCCGGCGGAGGTGCGGAGGCTTCCAAGTAGCGGACGCTTAGGCATGCCAGGGTGCTCTACCTGGAAGGCGTTCGGCATGCGGGTCTCATGCCCCCTCGTCTATGGCCCCGCCGGCCCGTCGTGCGCCCGGCCTCGGATGCCACGTCCGTCGGGCCCGAACACGATGAACTCGGCGCACTCCTGGCCCCGGTGGTTGCGGTAGCTGAGAGCGATGCTGTCGTGCCCGACCAGGAGGGTCCGGGACTCGAACCGCAGGTCGGGGTGGGCGTCGAGCCCCGTGCGCCAGAGGTCCGCAACGCATCGTGTCCGTCCACCGTGCCCGACGGGTCGCCCGTGATCGTGGCGACGAGCGGGCTCGTGAACACCGCGTCCGCCACCCAGTGGCGCATGACCCGATCGAGGTGGTGTGCGTTGCACGCCTCGTACCACTCCCGAGCGCACTCCCGGGGCGTCGTCGTCACCGAGCACCGTGGCCACCTCCGCTCACCGTGACTGCACACCGGCCGCTACGCTCGCACCCGTGCACGTCATCGACGACGTCGTGGCCAAAGGCGTACGCGAACGCCGGTTCGACGTGATGCGCGGCGAGCGCCGGATCCCCGGGGTCCTGTGGACGCCGGCGGAGAGCTCCGCGCCGAGCCCGGTGGTGATGCTGGGCCACGGCGCCTCGGGGACCAAGCGCGAGGACTACATCGTCGCCCTGGCACGCGGCCTGGTGCGGCACCATGGCCTGTGCGCCGTGGCCATCGACGGGCCCGTGCACGGCGACCGGCGCGCCGACGGCGTCATGGACGGCGAGCGCGCCTTCCTCGACTTCGCCCAGGCGTGGTCGGCCGACCACGGCCTCATCGACGCCATGGTGGCCGACTGGCGCACCGTGCTCGACGCCGTGCAGGCTCTCCACGAGGTGGCCGATGGCCCCTGCGGGTGGTGGGGCCTGTCCATGGGGACCATCTTCGGCCTTCCCGTGGTGGCGGCCGAGCCCCGGGTGGCGGTGGCCGTGCTCGGGCTCATGGCGATCGCGGGGCCGACCAGGGAGCGGTTCGCCGCCGACGCGCCGGCGGTACGGTGCCCGGTGCTGTTCCTCGTGCAGTGGGACGACGAGCTCTTCGACCGGGAGCGGTCGTTCGAGCTCTTCGGCGCCCTCGGGAGCACGGACAAGCGCATGCACGCCCACCCCGGGATGCACGCCGAGGTGCCCGCCGAGGAATTCGAGGCGAGCGGGCGTTTCCTCGCCTCGCACCTCGACCGTCAGCCGTAGCGCCCCACCCACGCACGCTCAGCTGGGAGCCGAGCCCCCGACCATCGCCGTCGCGGCCCGGGCCGCCAGCGCCACCAGCGTGAGCGTGGGGCCGTATCCGGCCGAGGTGACGAACACCGAGGAGTCGGCCACCACCACGTTCTCGAGGCCGTGCACCCGTCCGTAGGCGTCGACGACCGACGTCCGTGGGTCGTGGCCCATCCGGGTGGTGCCCATGACGTGACGGCTCATGGGAACGGCCGCCTCCGCGCCGCGGCGATCCTCCCTCCCCTGGTGGTCGCGCCCGCCGACCTGCGGCGACGTGGCCGTCATGGTCCAGGTCGCCCCCATGTCCTGGAGGATGCGCACCATGCTCGGGGCATGGTGCGCCGAGGCCACCTCCTCGTGGCGGTGCGGTCGGTAGGTGATGCGGGCCACCGGGAACCCCCGCACGTCGCGCACGGTCGGGTCGAGGTCCACGCGGTTGGTGGCCTGGGCGAGGTCCTCGCCCTGCATGGTGAAGGCCCACATGCGGTCGCGCATGGGCGACGAGCGCATGAGCGACTTGTGCTTCGCCCCCCAGGGGTAGAGCTTCGCCTCCATGACCGGCAGGCTGGGGCCGCCGTGCTCGACCAGGCCCCCGCGGACCCACGGCAGGCCCGCCGCACGGGCCGCGGCCCTGGCGGCGTCGTCGACGATCACAGCGTCGTCGTGGAGGTGGGTCACGGCCCGCCCCTTGTGGCCGTGCACGCGCTCAGGGAGGATGCCGATGGCGAAGGTCTGAAAGTGAACCATCAGGTACCGGCCCACCAGCGGGTCGTCGATGCCCGACAGGAGCAGCAGGCGCGGGGTTTCGATGGCGCCGGCGGCGATGACGACGTGCCGGGCGTCGATCGCCCGCGTGGCGCCGTCGGGCCCCACCACCTCCACGCCCGTGGCCCGGCGCCCGTCGCTGCGCACCCGGGCCACGAAGGTCTCGCTCAGCAGCTCGGCGTGGCCCGACGCCATGGCCCGGCGCAGCATGGCCACCGGGTCGCCCTTGGCATGGATGGGGCAGCCGAAGAACGCACAGAACCCGCAGTTGTTGCACGCCGGCCGGCCGTCGTAGGGGACGGAGTTCGCCGCCGTCGGTGCCGCGTACGGGTGCAGCCCCTGGCGCTCGGCCGCCGCCGTCGACAGCACGGCGCCGTACATCGGGGCCCCGGAGGGCATGGGGTACGGGCCCGAGCGCCACGCCGCGAAGGGATTGGCGCCGGCCTCGCCGGCCACCCCGACGGAGCGCTCGGCCTCGGCGTAGAAGGGCTCGAGGTCGTCGTAGGTGATCGGCCAGTCGTCGACGTCGGCGCCGTCGACGGGGCCGTGGGTGCTGCGCAGGGTGAAGTCCTCCTCGCGAAAGCGCGGCACCTTGCCATCCGCGTGTGTCCCTCCGCCGCCGACGGTCGTGGGGATGGAGTTGACCTCTCCCACATGGGAGTGGTCGCCCTCCTCCTCACCGGTACGGAACGTGCGCGGCTCGATGATCGGGTCGGGCCCGAGGAAGTGCCGGTGCACGAACTTGAGCTCGTCGTTGGAGTAGTCCGCGGCGGGACGCGACAGGTCATCGGGGTCGAGCAGGTGATTCCGGCCCTTCTCGACGATGACCACGGACCACCCCGCCCGGGTGAGGACGTCGGCCACCGTGGCACCCCCGGGGCCCGACCCCACGATGACGGCGTCGACCGTCACGGGCCCGCCACCTCGGCGTCGCTCCAGCCGCGCGGCTGGACGTCCCCGGGGTACCCGATGGCGTCCCACCCCGTGCCGTCGCGGTTGCCGCCGTACTCGGGCGCGCCGTACATGCCCTCGCAGCAGTGCTCGTACAGCAGCGCGGTGAACTCGGCCGTGGCGCGCAGACGCTCGTCCTGCTCTCCGGGCCCGACGTCGCAGAACCCGGCTCCGAGGTCCTGCAGCCCCGCCCGGTAGCGCTCCTGCAGGCCGACCACGGGCCCGTTGAACTCGCGCTCGACCAGGCCGCGCGACCCTTCGATGCGCGTCCGCCACGCCAGCTCGTCGAGCGGCGTCAGGCGGTGGAACCGCGAGAAACCGGCCTCGCCGCCGTGGCGGCCCGACGTCGGGCCCCCTGCCCAGATCCGGGGCGGGTCGACGAGGAAGGCACCGAGCAGGCCGTCGATGTACTCCGGCACCCCGGCGCTCACCGCCCCGGGCGACTCGTCCTCGGGGATGAGGCGCTCGCAGGCCGCCTGGAGGATCCGGTACTCGCCGTCGGTGAGCCACGTCGGCATCAGGCGCCGCGGCCCCCTGCCCCGTGCCGGCGCGTCGCCGCGGCCCCCGTCCCTGACACCGGCGTCACCGTAGCAGTGGCCGCCCGGCGGGCTGCCGTTATCCTCGCCACGGTGGACACGCGCCGCTCCCACGGGCACTCCCGGTCACCGCGGGCACGGCGCACGCTGGCCCCGGCCGTTCTGGCGGCCGTGGCGGCCGTGGCGGCCACCACCCTGGCGGGATGCGGCGCCGGACACAGCGGCACCGCTCCGCATCCGGGCACTCCCACCTCGGCCCGCGCTCGGTCCACCACGACGCGCCCGCCGTCGGGCACCTCGGCTGCCACCACCACCGTTCTGGCGGCGGGCGCCGGGCGCGAAGGGGTCCCCGCCTTCGCGCACCTGTTCGTCGTCGTCATGGAGAACCTCGACCGCCAGGAAGCCCTGGCGGTGCCCGCCGTCGCCGCGCTGGCCCACCGCTACGCCAGCGCCGACGCCTGGTACGCGGTCGCACATCCGAGCCTGCCCAACTACCTGGCGCTCGCGTCCGGCTCGACCTGGGGCGTCTCCTCGGACTGCACGTCGTGCATCCAGACCGGCGCAAACCTGGCGACGCAGCTGTCGGCCGCCGGCATCCCCTGGGGCGCGTACTTCGAGGGCATGCCGGGGAACTGCTTCCTCGGGCCTCAGTCGCCCGACGGCAGCTACGCCGCCAAGCACGACCCGTTCGCGTACTTCACCGACGTGCGTGCCGACCCGTCGGTGTGCGCCCATCTCCAACCGCTGCACGCCCTGACGCCCCTCCTGGCGCCGGGGGCTCCCGCCTCCGGCGTCCCCCGCTTCGTGTGGGTGACCCCCGATCTGTGTCACAGCGGCCACGACTGCGGCGCGGCCGCCGGGGGCGCCTGGCTCTCCGGGTTCGTCGCCACCGTCACCACCAGCGCCGCCTGGGCCGACAACGGCGCACTCGTGGTCACGTGGGACGAGGGGGCCGACTCCGCCAGCGCGTCGTCCGGTGCGATCACCGACAGCGGGGGTGGGGGGAACGTCCTCACGCTCGTCATCGCCCCCCACGTCCGCGCCGGTCTGCGCGTGGGCACGCTCTTCGACCACTACTCGTTCTTGCGCACCGTGGAGGACGCCTTCGGCCTGCCGCTCCTCGGTGGTGCCGCCGCCCGCACCACGGTGCCCATGTCGGCGTTCTGGGCGGGGACCGGCCCGTGAGCGCTCTGCACGTCGGGGCCCTCGAGATGGACCTGCACCTCGGGGAGAGCGCCTCGCTCAAGGCCAAGCGGGCCGTGGTGCGCCCCATCGTGGAGGGGGCCCGGCACCGCTTCGGGGTCTCGGCCGCCGAGGTCGCCCACCACGACCGCTGGCAGCTGGCCGGCGTCGCCTTCAGCGTCGTGGCACCGACGGCGCGGCGCGCGGAGGAGATCCTCGACCGGGTGGAGCGCTTCGTGTGGTCGCACCCCGAGGTCAGCGTGGTCTCGAGCGTGCGACACTGGCTCGACACCGACCCATGACGGGCCGCCGGGCGCAAGGGGGGGCCAGCCGATGACCGCTCGGCCGACAGCGGGCTCCGACGGCGGGGCCGGGCCCGAGGAGGCGGCCGGCGCCGGAAACCGGGCCGCAGCGTCGCACCCGATGGTCCCGGTGCTCGGGTGGGTCCACGGCTACCGGCGCCGATGGCTCGGGCCCGACCTGTTGGCGTGCGTCACGCTCCTCGTCATCGCCGTGCCCGAGCAGCTGGCCACCTCCCGCCTGGCGGGGATGCCCCCCATCACCGGCCTGTACGTCTTCGTCGCCGGCACGGTGGCCTTCGCCGCGCTGGGCTCCAACCCGCAGCTGTCGGTGGGCGCCGACTCCACCATCGCACCGCTGTTCGCGACGGGTGTCGCCCATCTGGCGCCCGCCAGCTCGGCGCAGTACGTCGACCTCGTTGCGCTGCTGGCCGTCATGGTGGGCGTGATCGTGGTGCTGGTCGGGCTGCTGCGGATGGGATGGATCGCCGACTTCCTGTCGGCGCCGATCATCACCGGCTTCCTCGCCGGCGTCGCCGTCATCATCGTGGTGCACCAGCTCCCCGACCTTCTCGGGCTGCAGGGAGCCTCCGGATCCACCGTGCACCGCCTGGCCGATGTCGCCCGGGATCTCGGCCACGCCAACGGTTGGGCGTTCTCCATCGGCGTGGCGGTCTTCGCCGTGGTCGTGGCGGCCGAGCGTGTCGACCGCAAGCTCCCCGGCGCGCTGATCGGCATGGTGGGCTCGACCCTCGTCGTGGCGGCCGCCGGGCTGCGCGACCGCGGCGTGCCCGTGCTCGGCACGGTGGCGCACGGGGCCCCGCACCTGGGCCTGCCCGGGGCCTCCTGGACGTCGGTCGGCCGCCTGTTGCCGCTCGCCGGCGTCGTGGCGCTCGTGGTGCTGAGCCAGACGGCCGCCACCACGCGCGCCTTCGCCGACGAGGGTGGCTACGACGTCGACCTGAACCGCGACTTCCTCGGCGTCGGCGCCGGTGGCGTGCTGTCGGGGCTCGCCGGTGCCTTCGCCGCCGACGCCAGTCCCGCCCGCACCGCGGCGGTGGCCTCCGCCGGGGGCAAGACCCAGCTCGCCGGGCTGGTCGCCGCGGCCGGCGTCGTCCTGCTCGTGCCGGCGGCCGGCCTGCTCACCGACGTCCCCCTGGCCACGCTCGCCGCCATCCTCGTCTACATCGCCACCCGCATCTTCCACGTCCGCGAGCTGGCGTCGGTGATGCGCTTCGACCTGTGGGAGTTCGGTCTGACGATCCTCACCCTGCTCACCGTCGCCTTCGTCGGCGTCGAGCAGGGCATCGGTGTGGCCGTGGTGCTCGCCATCCTCGACCGCACCCGGCGGTCGGCCCGTCCCCGGGCCTACGTGCTCGGCAAGATCCCCGGGACCACGAGCTGGGAGCCGCTGGCCCACCACCACCGGCCCGTCCAGGTCCCCGGCGTGGTGGTGGTGCAGTTCGTGGCCCCGCTGTACTACGCCAACGCCGACCAATTCCGCACGCTCGTCCACAAGGCGCTGGCCGAGGCACCCACGCCGCCCCGGGCCCTGGTCCTCGACGCCGACGCCATGGGCGACATCGACTACACGGGCGCCCGCACACTGCGGACGCTGCTCGACGAGTTCGCGCGCCAACACATCGCCGTGGGCGTCGCCCGCACCCTGGCCGTCGCTCCCCGCAACCTCGTCCGCAGCGGGCTGCTCGACCGCATCGGGCGGGACCACATCTTCGACACCATCGACGAGGCCGTCACCGCGCTCGGGCCGGGCACGAGCGCCTGACCCCTCCGCCGCGCCGCCGGGGCGGCGTGTCGGCGTGTCGGACCGGGGTGGTCCCTCGACTCGATCTACGGGCCGCCGGTCCCCCTCGGATGGCCGGCCTCCCATTCGCGGCGGTGGACGACCCAGACCAGGCGCGTCCCGGTCTCCCCGGGTGCCTCGGGCTCGTGGTCGACGCGCGCCGCCAACCGGTAGCCGAGGCGGCGTGGCACGGCTGCACTGGCCACGTTGGCCTCGTCGCAGTGGATCTCCATGCGCTCGATCCCGCGCAGGGCGAAGCCCGCCGCCGTGAGGGCGGCGGCGGCCGCCGCCGCGATCCCCCGGCGGGTGTGGTCGACGTGCACCCAGTACCCGATCTCCAGGGCGCTGCGGCCGATGCGCCGGTGCAGTCCGATGCCGCCCACCAGCCGGCCGTCGGGAAGGAACATGCCGTAGCCGTAGTCGCTGCCCGGCGTCCAGGCGCTGGCCGGGCCGAGCAGGCGCTCGCGTTGCGCCTCGAGCGACGTCCCCTCCGGTGTGGCCCAGGGCATCCAGGGGCGGAGGTGGTCCAGGCTCTCGACGGCGGCGGCCGACACCGTCGGGGCGTCGTCGGCGGTGAGGCGCGCCAGGACGAGGCCGTCGAGTTCGATGCGCTCCGGGGGCACGGTGGGGCGCGTCCCGGCGGCCCGGCGGCGCGGCCGCAGTCGCACGGGGCGCCGCCTCAAGCCCGACGCGTCGGTGCGGGCCGCAGGCCCTCCACCGTCAGCTGCGCGAACGGCGCGCACTCGACGACGCCCCCCGACACCGGCACGTCGACGCCGTCGGCGGTGGCACGCTCGGCCACGAGCCCGTGCAGCACCACCCGCACCGACGGGGGCGGCGGGAAGTCCCCGTCGCGGTCCCACGTCCATGTCGCGGTGCCGCCCGGCACGGCTCCCTCCACCCGCACGAGGTCGCGTCGCACCGGCCCGTCACCGTCACCGGCGTCGTCGACGCACGTACCCTCGGCGCACCCGTCATCGTCCAACCAGGCGTGGAACGCCAGATGGACCGGGGCGTGGTCGAGCGCCAGGCCAGGCCGCCCCGGACGCGACGGCGCGTCCCCTCCCGAGGCGTCGGGGGGTGGTGCGCCCGAGGTGGCGCCCCCGGTGGCGCCGTCGCCGTCGAGGGTGCAGGGCCCGCCGGGCTCCGCCCACCCGTCGTCGAGCGGGACCACCGCCCCGGCGCGGGCCAGCAGGGGCATCCGCTCGAGTGGTGCCGCGAACTCGCCGCCCTCCTGTTCGTCGCCCCAGATGCTGGTGAAGCCCCCGGCCGGCAGCGCAACGGCGCGGCGCCGTGCACCGGGCTCGGTGACGGGCGCCACCAGGAGCGCGTCGCCGAGCAGGAAGGCGCCGTCGGCGTCGAGGGCGGCGTCACCGGCGGCGTCACCGGCGGCGTCACCGGCGGCGTCGGCGCCGTTGGCGACCCGGGCGCCGGGCAGGGGCCACCACACCGGGCGCAGCAGCGGGGCACCCTCCGCCGACGCCCGGTGCGCCAACGTGTAGAGGTAGGGCAGGAGCCGGTACCGGAACCTGATCCAGCCGGCGACGATGCCGCGCGTGTGCTCGTCGAAGCACCACGGCTCGCGCGGGG
Organism: Acidimicrobiales bacterium; assembly: GCA_035531755.1. NCBI lineage: Bacteria > Bacillati > Actinomycetota > Acidimicrobiia > Acidimicrobiales > Acidimicrobiales bacterium. The sequence goes on from DATKSK010000028.1 coordinate 46,344, forward strand.
GCACGCCGATCACCGAGTGCGTCCGGCAGTAGGGCATGAGGACGCTCATCTGGAGCCAACGCAGGTACAGCTCGTCGTCGGGGATCCCGCTGAAGCCGCCGATGTCCGAGCCCGAGTAGGGCACGCCCGACAGCCCCAGCCCCACGACGGTGGCGATCTGCTGGCGCATCGACTCCCAGCTGGTGGCGGCGTCCGCCGTCCAGTTCCACGCCCAGCGCTGCATACCCGCCCACCCCGAGCGCGACACCACGAAGGGCCGGCGCTCGGGGCACGCCTGGCGCAGGCCCTCGTACCCGGCCCGGTTCATGAGCAGGCCGTACAGGTTGTGCGCCTCCCCGTGGTCCCCGCCCCGACCGTCGAAATGATGGCGCGTCGGGGTCGGCAGCGTGGGATCGCCGAGCAGAGCGATGGAGGTGGGCTCGTTCATGTCGTGCCAGACACCCGCCACGCCGGCGTCGGTGAGACGGCGGTACTTGGCCGCCCACCACGTCCGCGTGGCGGGGTCGGTGAAGTCGGGGTAGGCGCTGCGCCCGGGCCAAACCACGCCCTCGGCGATGTGCCCCTGCTCGTCGGTGCAGAAGCGGTGCTGGTCGCGCCCTTCGCGGTACACGTCGTACTCGGGGTCCACCTTCACGCCGGGGTCGACGATGGTCACGACGCGCACGCCGCCGTCGGCGGCATCGCGGGCCAGGCCGGCGAGGTCGGGGAACCGCTCGGCGTCCACGGTGAAGACGCGGAACCCGCGCATGTAGTCGATGTCGAGGTGCACGGCACTGAGGGGGACGCCGAGGTTCGCGAACCCGTCGGTGACGGCACGCACGTCGGCGTCGCACCGGTAGCCCCACCGGCTCTGGTGGTACCCGAGCGCCCACCGCGGCGGCAGCGCGGGGCGACCCGTCAGCTCGCTGTAGCGGTCGAGGAGGTGCGGCACCGGGCCCGCCACCAGGTAACGCCGCAGCGTCCCTCCCGCGAACCGCACTGTCGCCGTGCCCGGCACGTCCGCGGCGGCGTCGCCGAAGTCGAAGGCGGCCTCGGTGGAGTTCTCGTAGAAGGCGAGCAGGTCTCCCTGCGGGTGCGTCGACACCAGCACGGGGACGCCGAGGTAGAGAGGGCTCTCCCCCGGGCCCCACGAGCCGCCGGGGTCCCGGTTCCACAGCCGGCGCGTACCCCCGCGCAGGTCGACCCCGGCCGCCTGCTCACCCAGGCCGCACATGCGCTCGCCGGCACGGACGGAGAACGACTGCTCCCACGCGGCCCCGCGTCGCGACGGCGCCGACTCGCTGCGCAGCAGGGCCCCATCGGCGTGGGCCGTGCGCAAGGCCCCGTCGGGCGACACCGTGACCTCGAGCGCCTCGCTGCGCATGACCCAGGGGCCCTCGGCGCGCATGGCGTCGATGGGATGGGCCTGGATGTCGGGGACGGGCCACGGAGCCTCGGCGGCGATGGCATAGGGGACGGGCGCGGGGCCCGGCCCCCACGACACGCGCACCACCTCCGCCGCCAGGAAGGCCACCTCCAGCTGGGCCCGCTCGAAGTGGAACAGCGCCGTGCCCGGGCGTGGGTTCCACACCTCCACGCGCTGCAGACGGCCCGGCGACATCGGCGCCGCGTCGGGCCGGCGGGTGTCGCGGCGGGGGGCGCGCAGCTGCCGGCGAGCCGAGTTGGCGATGATCAGGGCGACGGTGTGGGGACCCAGACGGCGCACGGTGTGGGCGGCGACCCGCGCCTGGGTCAGGGTGCGGCGCATCGTCGTCCGGGGGCGGGGCACAGCAGGCGAGGCTACGTTGCTGCCCGGTGGCGCGCCGGAAGGGCGCCTTCTTAGACTGATCCGCCAGTCAACACCCGTCCGTCAGGCAACACCCGTCCGTCAGGCAACACGGCCGGATCGACGAGCTCGCGGCCGCGGCCGCGCCGGAGGATGTCATGCAGACCCGACTCACCCGCCTGCTCGAGATCGAGCACCCCGTGATGCTCGCCGGCATGGGCGGCGTGTCCTACCACCGCCTGGTGGCGGCGGTGTCCGCCGCCGGGGGGTTCGGGTGCCTGGGCGCCTCCACCATGTCGACAGACGCCATGGTCGAGGAGATCGCCGCGGTGCGCGCCCTCACCGACAAGCCCTTCGGCGTCGACCTGCTGACGGCCATGCCCGGCGACATGGTGGCGCAGGTCGAGAAGATCATCGAGGGTGGTGCCGCGGTCTTCGTGGCCGGCCTGGGCGTCCCGGTCGAAGTGGTGGAGCTGTGCCACCGCCACGGGGTGCTCGTCGTCAACATGTGCGGGAAGGTCGATCACGCTCGGCGCGCCGTCGACGCCGGGTGCGACATCGTGGTCGCCCAGGGCACCGAAGCGGGCGGCCACACCGGGCAGGTGGCCACCATGCCGCTCGTCCCCCAGGTCGTGGACGCCGTCGGTGACCGGGTCCCGGTGGTGGCGGCCGGTGGCATCGTCGACGGCCGGGGGCTGGCGGCCGCCCTGGCGCTCGGTGCCGACGGCGTGTGGGTGGGAACGCGCTTCATCGCCACCCCCGAGGCCCGCTCGGTGGCCGGCTACAAAGAGGCCCTCCTGCGCACCGCCGAGGACGGCACCACCATCAGCCGCGCCTACTCGGGCAAGACCATGCGGGTCGTGCGCAACGCCTACACCGCCTACTTCGACGAGCACCCCGCCGAGCTGGAGCGCTTCCCCGCGCAACTCGGCAAGTCGATCAACGACAAGGCCTTCCACCTCGGGGGCGACGCCGACACGCCCGAGGTGGACCCCGAGCGGGAGTGCTACCCGACCGGCCAGGGCGTCGGCGCCATCGCCGCGCTCGTGCCGGCGGCCGAGCTCGTGCACCGGTTCGTGGCCGAGGCCGAGCAGGCGCTGGAGCGGGCCCGCGCCGTGACGGCGTGACCGCGTCCAGGCGTCGAACGTTCGAGCCCCCACGCCCCAGGGTCCGGCGCGTGACGTTCCGTGTCGAATGGACCACAGAACGCGGGTAGTGACGCGTCCTGCGGTAGCGTCATGGTCGTCATGCACGCTGCCGTGCTGCCTTCACGAGGGGACCAGGCCGGGGGGGACGGGGCCGGGGGGGACGGGGCCGGGGATGCCCACACCCCCCGACGGCCCGCGGTCGCGCCGCGGCGCCCCGTGCGCATGATCCCCCACAAGCTCGTCGTGGACGGCCGGCGGATGCGCTACGCCATATCGGACAACCACCGCGCCCACGGCCCGGAGGGCGCCCGCAGCGAGCCGGTGTGGGCCGTCAACCTCCACGGGTACTTCGCCGGCGGCGGCATGTACTGGCGCGAGAGCGGCAACCTCGCCCAGGCCCTGGGGTGGCGCGTGCTCAACCCCAGCCTTCCGGGGTTCGCGGGCAGCGACCCGCTCCCGTGGGAGCGCGTCACCATCGCCGAGATCGCCGACCAGGTCGTGCACCTCCTCGACCACGTCGGGGCGGAGCGGGCCGTCCTGCTCGGGCACTCCATGGGCGGCGCCGTCGCCGTGCAACTCGCCGACGCCCATCCCGAGCGCGTGCTCGGCATCGTGTACCGCGACGGCGCCGCCACGCCGGAGTGGAAGCACCGGCACGGCGTCCTGGTGAAGCTGCTCTCCCCCGTCCTGCCCGACATGGCCGGTGTCGCCGACCTGCTCGTGGCGGCCGTCCTCGACACCCCCGACCTGTTCATCGGGCGCCGGTTGGCGTCCACCCTGCGCGGGCTGTGGCCCGACGCCCGTCGGAACATCCGCTCGATGGGGCGCACCCTGCCGGTGGCGTCGATGCTCATGGCGATCGACCTGCGCACCGAGGTGGGGCGGGTCGTCGACGCGGGCATCCCCATCCTCCCGGTCTGGGGCTGCTTCGACCGGATCGTGAGCCCGGAGACGGCCCGGGAGTTCGCCGAGCTCACCGGCATCGGCGTCGTGTGGGTGCCCGGCGGCCACTCCTGGATGCTGCCCCGGCCCCAGGGCCAGGCCGACGTCCTGCGCCATCTGCCTCGCGGCCGGGCCTTCGTCGCCGACGTCGCCGCCCGTCGCCGGCGATTGCTCGCCGGCGACGCCTCCGATCACCCGGGCCCCTCCGCCGACCCCGGGTCACCCGTTCACCCGGGCGACTCCTGGCCGGCCATCCACATCGTCCGCTGACAGTGACCGGCCGGTCCTTACCGCGGCATCGGCCCGGCTCGCCCCATGCGCGCGCGACCCCTCCGGGGCCGCCGGCGGCCTCCCCTACACTGACGCCCAGCTGTCGCTGATCGACACGTCAGTTCGGCGACTCCCGCCCGGCGACCCAGGGAGGCACGAGCCGATGCGCTGGAAGATCGAGGACACGCCCGAGCAGGAGGCGTTCCGCCGGGAGTTCCACTCGTGGTTGCGGGACAACCTTCCCGCCGGGTGGACCGAGGCGGCCGCCGCCGGCGACGACCGGGCCCTCGAGGCGCTGAAGGCGGACAGCGGGTTCAACCCCTTCACGTGGCAGGGCACGATCGGGCGGAGCCCCTATGCCGCGCCCCTGTGGCCCCAGGAGTACGGGGGGCTGTCGGGCGAGGCGTGGATGCAGCAGGTCATCCGGTCCGAGCTCGTGCGGTACCGGCTCCCCACGGTGTCGATCAACCTGCTCGGCGTGGGCCTCGCCGGGCCGACTCTGATCGAGCACGGGACCGACGCGCAGAAGGAGCGCTACCTGCGCAAGATCCTGTCGGGCGAGGAGATCTGGTGTCAGCTCTTCAGCGAGCCGGGCTCGGGGTCCGACCTGGCGTCGCTGTCGACGCGGGCGGTGCGCGACGGCGACGAGTGGGTCGTGAACGGCCAGAAGGTGTGGACGACGATCGCCCAATTCGCCGCCTTCGGCATGCTGCTCGCCCGCACCGATCCCGACGTGCCCAAGCACGAGGGGCTGAGCTACTTCATCCTGGACATGAAGACCCCCGGCGTGGAGGTCCGCCCCCTCAGGCAGCTGACCGGCTCCTCGGAGTTCAACGAGGTGTTCCTGTCCGAGGTGCGTGTCCCCGACGCCAACCGCGTGGGCGCCGTCGGCGACGGCTGGCGCTGCGCCCGCACCACGCTCATGAACGAGCGGGTGGCGCTGGCCGGCATCTCGCTCGACCCCGTGTCGTTCACCGGGGGCGTGCGTCGCGACCCGTGGCAGGCGTACCTCGACGGGATCCCGGACCGCACCGACCCGCTCGTGCGCCAGCACCTGGCGCAGTTCTACATCGAGTCCGAGGTGAAGGAGATCACCGCCTTCCGCGCCAATTCGGCGCGCCTGCGCGGCCAGCAACCGGGCCCCGAGGGTGCGGTGAACAAGGTCTTCAACGCCGAGTACAACCAGCGGCGCTCGAGCTTCGCCGTCAACGCCAACGGCGTCGCGGCCACGGCGTGGCTGCCTGACGACACCGCGTCGCAGGCCCGCGCCCAGACCTTCCTGCGGGCGCGGGCGAACACCATCGAGGGTGGGACGTCGGAGGTCCTGCGCAACCAGATGGCGGAGCGGATCCTCGGGCTGCCGCGTGACGTCGAGGTGGACAAGGACGTCGCCTGGGCCGCCGTGAAGCGCAGTTGACCGCCCTCGGGGAGCCGACGGGGCACGAACGCGCCGACGAGCCCAGGGCTGACGAGCCCAGGGCCGAGGACGGGCCCGCGTCGCCGGCGCGCATGGAGACGGCGGCGGCGTTGCGGCGGTTGGGCCACGCCATCGTGGCCCACGAGGTCGACGACGACACCTTCCACCGCATGACGGCGGAGGTCCGTGCGCTCCTCGCCGTGGTCGACGCCATGGCGCCGAGGCACCGGACACCGCTCGACGTGACACACCGGGTGTTCGTCGTTCCCCCGCCTGACGGCGCATCGCGGTCTCACTTCCCGGACTGCATCGTGACCGGCCAGGCGAACCCGATGGGCATGGCGGCGGACATCGTGCGCGACGGTGACGAGGCCGTGCTGCGCACGACCCTGGGGCCCGCCTTCGAAGGCGCGCCGGGTCGCGCCCACGGCGGGGCGGTCGCCGCGCTCTTCGACGAGGTGATGGGTTTCGTGCTGTCGATCCAGGCCACGCCGGCGTACACCGGGCGGCTGACGGTGACCTACCGGGCGGCGACCCCGCTCGACCAGGAGCTCGAGCTGAGGGCCAAGCTGCACTCGCGCCACGGCCGCAAGCTCAGGATCGAAGCGCACGCCCGCCAGGGAGAGACGCTCCTCGCCGAGGCCGACGGCCTGTTCGTGGCGGTCGACCCCGAGCGCTTCGCCGCCGGCTGAGACCGCCGGAGAGGTGACCGAGAGCCGCACCGAGCAGGCCCGGAGCCCGCCCCGCCGGTCGCAGCGCCTCAGCGAGCAGGCGACGTGGAAGTGCCGGCGTCGGCGACGGTGCTCGTCGTGGCTGTGGCGGTGCTCCCGGTGCCGGCCGACGGGAAGTGGACCGGCGGTCGGAGGGCCGGTGCCGGGCTGCTCGTGCGGAGCGTGGGGGCCAGGTTGAGCAGGGCGACGACGCCGGCGACCACCACCGCCGACGGTAGGTAGCGCCGGACGAGGACGAACGCTCCCACGACCGGCCCGCGCCGCCGCGTGCCGGCCATCACCCCACCCCCCGGGTCGCCAGCGCGTGCGCGGGCTCGGTGGCGGCGCGCCCGCCGAGCAACTCCTCGGAGCCGAGGTAGGCGGCCACCACCGCGGGGTCGTCGAGGACGTCGGCCGTGCCCCCTTCGGCGATGACCTCCCCGACGTGCATGCAGGCGATGCGGTCGGCGATGGAGGTCACCAGGGGGACGTCGTGCTCGATCACCACGAAGGACGCGCCCGTCTGGTCGCGCAGGGCCAGGAGCATCTCACCCAGCGCCTCGGACTCGCGCTGCGCGATCCCGGCGCTGGGCTCGTCGAGCAACAGCACCTCGGGCTCGTGGGCGAAGACAGCCGCCAGCTCGAGCACCCGGCGGGTCCCCGAGCTCAGCTCCGACACGGCGTGCTCCCGGAACCGGTCCAGCCCGAACAGCACCACGATGCGGTCGACCTGGCCGTCCACCTCGACCTCGGACCTGATGGCGGCCGCCAGCCGCAGGGCACCCGCCACGGGGTCGCGCACCGGCACGTGACGCTCGAGCGACGTCCTGAGCACGTCGGCGACCGTCATGGCGGGGAACAGCCTGGCGTCCTGGAACACGCGCCCCAGACCGCGCGCCGCTCGCCGCGCCGGCGACAGCCTCGTGACGTCACGGCCGTGGAGGCGGACGCGGCCGGCGTCGGGGACGACGAACCCCGAGCACACGTCGAACAGCGTCGTCTTGCCGGCGCCGTTGGACCCGATCACGCCCACGATCTCGCCCGGCATGACCCGGAGGCTCACGTCGGTGAGGGCGGCGACGCCGCCGTACTGCTTCGTGGCGCCGACCACCTCGAGGGCGGGAACCGGTTCGATTCCGCAGATCGCCCGAGCCGGGTGCGCGCCCGGCGACCAGGACCGCGACACAGTGGCCGCCGGCCCGCCGGCCCCATCGGGGACGGCCGCCAACCGGTCGACACCGTCGGGTGCAGCCGTCAACCCGTCGGGGAGTGCGGCCGGCCTGTCCGCACCGTCCGGGACGGCGATCAGTCCGTCCCCGGCATCGGAGGTCCCTGCCATCGACGACTCGAACGCGTCGGGGACCGCCGTCATGGCGCGGCGAAGATCGGCGGCGGACACCGGGTCGGGCGCGGACACCGGGTCGGGCGCGGCCACCGGGTCGGGCACGGCCACCATGCCCGTCGTCCCGTCGTCGACGCCCGGCGCCGGGGCGGGATCGGGCACGTCGGGTCGAGCGAACGGTAGGAGGCCTCCGCCGAGGATGACCGCCACGTCGTCGGGCGTGAGGACCGTCGGCGGCGCGCTCGGAACCGCCGCCGCCCGGACGGCGACGGGCGGCTCCCGGTGCTTGGCCCGGACGGCGGCGTGCATGAACACCGAGCGCAGCAGGTCGGGCTGGTGCGCCAGCTCGGGCGTCGGACCGCTGAAGCGCAGCCTGCCGCGCTCCATGAAGACGGCGCGGTCGGAGATCGACGCCGCCAGGTTGACGGACTGCTCGACGATCACGACGGTGACCCCGCTCTCGGCCAGGTCGCGCACTACCTGCACGAGATCGCCCACGACCGTCGGGGCCAGCCCGAGCGACAGCTCGTCGATGAGCAGCAGGCGCGGCCGGCACAGCAGCGCCTGGGCGAGCGCGAGCATCTGCTGCTCGCCTCCCGACAGCAACCCGGCCCGCTGGCGACCGCGATCGGCGAGGCGGGGGAAGATCTCGAGGATCCGGTCGGTGGCCGCCCGGGCGAAGGCCTCGTCGTGGTGGTTGCGCCGGGCCAGCCACGCTCCCATGCGCAGGTTCTCGCCGACGGTCAGCGACGGGAAGACGCCGCGTCCGCCGAGCACGGTGACGATGCCGGCCTCGACGCGCCGTCGTGGGCTCCAGGAGCTGATGTCGGTCCCGAGGTACCGCACCGACCCGGCGGCCGGGCGGATCAGGCCGGCGGCGACCTTGAGGGCCGTGGTCTTGCCGGCGCCGTTGGTGCCGAGCAGCGCGACCACCTCCCCCTGGGCCACACCCAGGTGCACGCTCCGCAGCGCCGGGACCCGGCCGTAACGGGCGTCGACGTGCGCCATGGCGAACATCGACCTGCGGCCGTCGGGGGGGCGGGCGTCGACCGGGGCGCCGTCGAGGCTCGGCGCCTGCCAGTGGACCTCGAGGTCCTCGAGTGCCGCCAGGCGAAGGGCGGCGGTGTGCACGGGCACCCCGGATCCCGGGCGGGCGTCGTCCCACGACGCATCGGCGGCGGCACCGGGCGCAGCCGCCCGGTCGGGCACGGGACCGACGGCACCGCCGCCGGCGGTGCCGTGTCGGGCGGCCCGACGACCGGCCCCCGGGGGGTCGGTGCCGGCGCGCCGGGCGAGCACCGAGAGCGCGGCATCGCGCAGCCGGAACACGATGCCGCCGAGGCCCTCGGGCCACACCATGAGCACGACGAGCAGTCCCGCACCCGACACCACCAGCTGCCACACGTCGGGGAGGAAGCTCGCCGAGCCCCGGATGTAGAGCGCACCCAGCACGCCGCCGGTCAACGACCCCAGGCCGCCGATGACGGCCATGGCGAACACGCTCACGGACTCGTCGGGGGGGAACCCCGCCGGGGCCTGGGGGATGCCCTGCTGCGCCACCACGAGCAACGATCCTGCGACGCCCGCCAGGGCGCCGGCGATGGCGAATGCCATGAGTCGCGACTTGAGCGCGCTTATGCCGTAGGCGGACGCACCACGGGGGCTCTCGCGCACCGCCACGATGACGCGCCCGGCCCACCCCCGGCGCAGGTTCCACGCCAGCGCCACGGCCAGCACGAGGAAGAGGAGACAGAACTCGTACAGCGTGTAGGGCGAGTGCAGGTCGAAGCGCCCGAAGAGCACGGGCTGCGAGACCGACGACGGGGTGAGCCAGGGCACATACGCCGACGACAACAGGAACGAGGACGCCACCACGGCGAAGGCGAGGGTGGCGACGGCGAGGTACAGGCCCTGGATGCGCAGGGCCGGGATGCCGACGACGCAGGCGACGACGGCGCCCGCCGCCGAGGCCGCCACCATGGCCACGAGCAGGTCGAGGTGCACGTGGACGACGAGGGCGCCGGTGACGGCGGCCCCGATGCCGACCAGCGCGTACTGCCCCAGGCTGATCTGGCCCGCCCAGCCGGCGAGCACGACGAGCGACACCGCGATGATCCCGTAGATGGGGACGTAGGTCAGCGTGCTCAGCCGGGGGGCGGGCAGCTGGAGGGGGATCACGACGGCGGCGGCGGCCACGGCGACGAGGCCGACCGCCCTGGCGGCCTTCACGGCGCGCAGCGCACTGAGCGCGGGCGCGATGCGCGGGATCTCGCGCAGGGCCACGAAGCCACCGAAGGCATTGCCGTCGGGTCGGCGGGTCACCCGCCGCTGCAGGAGCAGTGCGGCCAGGATGAGGACGAAGGCGATGACGTCGGTATAGGGGGCCTGGTGGTAGCTCCACGAGCTCGCCTGGCTGACGATCGCCAGGACCACCGCCCACAGCACGGTCAGGGGCAGCGACTCCATGCCCGCCAGGACGGCGGCCGCCAACGGCGTGAGGAGCGTGGCGGGCCCCGAGGCGACCCCGACGTTCTGCCCGAGGATGGGGGCCGACAGGATGGCGCCGACACCGGACAGGCCCGCGGCCACCATCCACGTGATGGTGCTCAGCCGCCGGACGGGTATCCCGAGGAGCACGGCCCGTTCGGCGGAGTCGGCGGCGGCGCGGATGGCGGTGCCGGTGTCGGTGCGCTGGAAGAACCAGTACAGCGCACCGAGCGCCACGGGCACGACGCTGAGCGCCAGCAGGTCGTCGCCCGAGAAGGTGAACGGGCTCACGCGGAAGTGGAAGGAGAACGGCGTCGTGAAGGTGGTCGTCGAGTGCGAGGGCTTGAGCTGGCGCGGCAGCTCCACCTGCGCCGCCCCCAGGAGCTGCGCCAGCCCGATGGTGGCGACCGTGAAGATCATCCGCGGGGCGTCGGTGAATCGGCGGGCGACGACGACGTCGACGAGCCACCCCGTCGCCACCGCCCCCGCCAACCCCACGGGGACCGCCACGTAATACGACCAGTGCTCGCCGGTGACGAGGACGATGGCCAGGGACGCCGCCAGGCCGCCGATGGCGGTCTGGGCGAAGTTGATGATGCGCGTCGACCGGTAGACGAGGACGAGGCCCATGGCCACGAGGCCCTGCAGACCGCCGAGCACCAGGCCGCGGAGGAGCACCCCGGCGGGGAGATGGCTGGGCAGGAAGCGGTCGGCCACGACGTAGGCGCCGACGATGGCGGCGGCGCCGATCGTCCATGCGCCGATCCGGCCGCGCCCCGCACCGCTCATGACGGGCACGTCGGCTGTGTGTGGGGCGGGACGCCGCTGGCGCGGCTGCTCGGCGCGTCCCCGCCGCCGGACGGAGCGGCGAACCGGAAGACCTTGCCCCTGTCACAGGGCACGAAGGCGCCGAGCTGTCCGTCCTGGCGGCTCGTGGCCGTCGGGCTCCAGCGCAGGAGCTGGTAGTCCGACGCCGGGTCGACGCTGCCGGGACCGAACGACCACCCGCCGAGCTGGCCCCCGGGGGCCGAGGGGGCGAGCGAGGCGGTGTCCGCCATGGCGGCGTGCAGCGTCCGGGGGGTCAGATCGGGCCCCGCCGCCTGCAGGAGGTCGAAGAAGTACAGCATCGAGCCGTAGACGAAGGGGTACGACGGGAGCAGGCCGTCCTGCGAGCCGCCGTTCCCGAGCTCATAGGCCCTCACGGCCTCCTGGTCGGCGTGCGCCACCGTCGCCGTGCCGGTGGCCAGGATGCCGGCGGCCTCGTCGGCCGCGCCCGACTTGGTGACCTCGTTGCGCACGAAGGTGTCCTGGTTGTCGCTGTTGCCGGCGAAATAGGACTGGAACACCCACTCGGGGCGGTACCCGTCGGCATGGGCCGCCTGGAGCAGGAACACGGGTGTCACCGGGTCGCACGAGGAGCAGATGATCGTGGTCACACCGTGGGACCGCAGCTGGGCGACGGCGTCGGCCGAGGACTGCACGAGGGTGGCCGGGTCGAAGGTGAACCCGACGTCGACCGCCGAGGGGTGGTGCGCGGCGGTGAGCGCAGCCTCGACCTCCTGGGCGCACACCGTGGCCGTGGAGTTGTCCGGGTAGACGATCCCGTACACCCGGTCCTTGGCCCGCAGGTCGGCCTCGCCGGCGAACACGGCGGGGCGCTCGGACATGCCCGTGCCGAGCAGGTCGCCCAGCGCCGACGCGCCCTTGGTGCAGTTCGGCCCCGTCGTGTACTGGTACGGGGACGCCTGCCGGTACCACGACGCGTCCTGGAGGTACAGCCCGAACGACGCCACGCCGCGCGCCTGGAGCGCGCCGGTGTAGATCACGCTCGAGTCCACGAGCGACATGTCGGCGAACCCGTGGATGGCGGACGACACGGTGAGGGCGTCGGCCTGGGCCTCGGCCATGCCCGACCCGGTGTCCTCGGTGATGAAGTTCCCCTGGCCGTTGTAGGTGCGCAGCACCACCTTGCGCCCGTAGAGCTCGAAGTAGTGGTTGAACGTGTTCACGTAGGCCTGCATCGTGTGCACCGCTTCGTCGTTGGTGCCCACGGTCGCCGGCGGGATGAGGGCGTACAGCTCCTGGAGCTCGTTGGTCGCCGCCAGCCGGTAGACGAGCGTGATGGTCTTCGACGTCACCCCGTTGGAGGTGGCGCCCCCGTTGTCGCCGTGCCACGCCGGCTCGCACACCGGGGCGTAGGCCGACCACGGCACCTGGCGCACGCCCGGACCGCAGGAGATGCCGCCGACGGTCGTGCCGGGCGTGCCCGGCGCGGCCGGCGCGGTGATGCGCGACGCCACGCCGGTGGACGAGGCGGTGGCCGAGATCTTGGGCGACAAGAGCAGCAACAAGGCCAACCCGGCAATGAGGCCGACGGTCACTGCATGGCGCCGGGCCAACGCGGTCGACCGACGCCCGTGCTGTCGCGGCCTGTGACCGCTCACGTCCCCGCCATGTGTGGCATCGGCCCCGGTGTGTGTCGCATCGCCCCGGTCTCGGCTCGGCCCGGCGCCCGACCCTCGGTCGGCCCGCCCCCACGACCTCCGGGACGCCGGCTGGCGCTCAAGATAGTGCGGAAGGCCCCCGCGACCCGGGATGTCGGGGGCTACCGGGGCCCGGCCAGCACGGTGCGGTCCCCGGCCCGCAGGCCCTGGATGATCCGCCGGTAGGCACCCGCGGCGTCGAACCCCATGGCGTCGGTGGCGAGCACCCGGATGCCCCGCTCGCGGTCGACCCCGTGGATCCCGAAGCGCGGCTCGTAGCTGCCCCACTCGTAGTTGTCCACGAGCGACCAGTGGTAATAGGCGCCCACCGGCATGCCGGCGTCGATCGCCGCCACCAGCGCCTCGAGGTTGCGCTGGAGAAAGCGGACACGGTCCCACCCGTCGAGGCGCGGGAAGCTCCGGCCCCGCCGCACCCGGTTGCACAGGCCGTTCTCCACGATCCACAGGCCGAGGCCCGGCACCAGGTTGGCGCCCGAGTACTCGACCAGGCCGGCAGGGTGGATACGGTCGTCCCACAGATCGTTCCCCGGCTGCCACGAGCGCCCGCCCGCCGTCCGGTGGCCGGGCAGCCGGGCGTGGTGCGCGACCACGGGGTCGTAGTAGTCGATGCCGACCACGTCCAGCGTGCGCTCGTGCGGGCTCGCCCACAGGGCGTCGAGCGCGCTCGAGAGCCCACCGCCTCGCTCCCACACCGCCGCCATCAGCCGCCGCAGGGCGCGCTCGAGGGCCCCGGCCGGCGCCACCGCCGCGTACCAGTCCGACCGGCGCTCGCCGAGCCAGCGGTGCAGGCCGTCCCTCGTCACACCCGTGCTGCGGGCCAGGAGCACGTCGACGAGCATCCGATCGATCTCGTACAGGCTGATCGACACGTTGTTCGTCGTCACGACGGCCTCGGGCTGGATGCGGTGGACGACCTCGTATCCCTTGACGTGGGCCGCCAGCAGGTGGTCGAAGGCCGTGGCCATGTCGACGAACGCCCCGGTGCGCCCCGGGGGGAAGAGCCCGAGCACGTAGGAACCGAGCCCGACGACGTTGATCTCGTTCAGGGTCACCCAGGTCTTGCAGCGTGACGCCAGACGGGAGACGGCGGTCTCCACCCACCGGGCGTACCGGTCCGGCGAGTCGCCCGACAGCCAGAAGTCCTCGCCCAGCCATGCCGGATGGGTGAAATGGTGCAGCGTGACCAACGGCTCCATGCCGCGCTGGCGGCAGGCGTCGAGAATGGCGGCGTAGTGGTCGAGCGCGCCGTCGTCGACCTCCCCGGGACGGGCTTCGACGCGCGCCCACTCGACGCCCAGACGAAATGCGTCGCACCCGAGAGCGAGCGCCCGGTCCAGGTGCTCCTCGTACCGGTTCCAGAAGTCGACGGCGACGCCCGAGGGCTCCACGCGCCCGGCGCGCTCCCAGCGCACCCAGTTGTTGGCGGGCTCGCCCGGGCCGTTGAACCCGCCTTCGATCTGGAAGCCCGACGTGGCCACACCGAACCGGAACCCGTCGGGGAGGACGGCGCCCCCGGCCCGGCCCGGCGCGTCCGTCGGGGCCCCGGCGGACGAATGGGGGTCGTGCGCGTGCACGGCGCTCAGCATGGCACGGCGGTGAGGGCGAACGTAGGGTGACGCATGGGTCGTCGGCCGTCCGACGCGCTGGCCCGCCGGTGGGACGGCCGGCCGGCGCGCCTCGAGGTCTGGTACGCCACGCTGTCGGACCCCGGCTCCGGCCTCGGGTGCTGGATCCACCACGAGCACGTCGCCCCCGTGGCCGGGGCGCCCTTCGCCCACGGGTGGACGGCGGTGTTCCGCCCGGGCACCGACCCCGTGCTGGAACGGTTCGGGCCCGGGCCGGTCCGGACCGGTGGACCCGACGGCGCCCTCTCGGCGGCGGGCGGCGCCGTGCTGGACCCCCCGCGGCTCCACGGCGCCGCGGGCCGGTGCCGTTGGGACCTGCGATGGGAGGAGACCGGGCCCGAGGGCGGCACCCCGCCGACGTTGTTCACGTTCCCGGCATGGGCGTGGGACCGCGACGTCCTCCCTGCCGCACAGGTCGTGCCCGCGCCCAGCACACCGTTCGCCGGGTCGATCCGGGTGGACGACGAGGAGATCGCCCTGTCGCCCGGAGCCCGCGGCGGCGTCTCCCACATCTACGGCCACGGGAACGCTCAGCGGTGGGGTTGGCTGCACGCCGATCTCGGCGCCGGCGACGTGCTCGAGATCGTCAGCGCGGTGAGCCGGAGGCCGGGAATGCGCCGCCTGCCCCCGCTCGCCTTCGTCCAGCTGCGGCTCGGCGGCCGTGACTGGCCGCGGGACCCGCTGGCGGCGGCCCCGTTGTTCCACACCGAGCTCGGGCTGCCCTCGTGGCGGGTGCGGGGCACCGTGGGGAGGTGGCGCCTGCGCGTGGAGGTGACCATCCCGAGCGCCGACGCCGTGCGGGTCGGCTACGTCGACCCCGACGGCGCCGGCGCCACGTGCACCAACAGCGAGCGCGCCGACGCGGACATCGTCCTCGAACGCCGGCGCGCCGTCTGGGAGGTGGCGGCGCGCTGGTCCCTGCGCGCCGGCGCGCACGCGGAGATCGGCACGCGGCCGTGACCACGGTCGGCGCGTGGGGCCGGTCGATCGAGCGCCCGTCGGGCCCAGTCGACTGACGAATCGGTTTGCTAGCCTGCCGCGATGGCGGGCGCTCCTCCGGTGACGACGACGGCAACCCGCCCGCGGCGCGCCCTGCGGCGCGCCATGAGCGATCAGGAGAAGCAGGAGCGCCACGACGACATCCTGGCCGCCGCCAAGAGGATGTTCGCCCGCATGGGCTACCACTCCACGACGATCGCCGATCACCCGACGCGCCGGTGCGCGCCGCGGTGCGGACGACGTTCGAGTTCTTCGGGTCCGACCCGGCCCTCGTGAAGCTCCTCTTCCGCGACGCCTACGCACTGGGCGACCGGTTCGAGAAGCACCTCTTCGGGATCTTCGAGCGCTTCATCACCGACATCGACAAGATCGTGCAGGACGCCCAGCAGCGCGGCCTGGGCGTGGCGGGACCCCCGCGCCTGGTCGCCTTCTCGGTGGCCAGCCTCGTCGGCCAGATCGCCCACCGCCGGCTGGTCACCGACGACGGGATGTCGGCCGCGGCCGCCGCCGACTTCGTGGTGCCGTTCCTGCTCGACGGGCTCCTGCCCCGCTGAGGACGTCAGCCGTGGCGCTCGACGAGACCAGGATCCCGGTCGTGCTCGCGTCGGGACAGTCGATCGAGCGCGCCGCCACGGTGACGGCCCTCGACCTGGCGGTGCGCGCCGCCGACGAGGCGCTCGACGTCGCTCCCCGCCTCCGGGCGAGCGTCCAGCAGGTCTCGATGGTGAACATCCTCTCGCCGGTGGGAGCCGCGCCGGCGGCGGCGCTCGCCGCCCGGACGGGGCTGTCACCGCAGCGGACCGAGGTCACGACGGTCGGGGGCAACTCCCCGCAGTGGCTGGTCAACCGGGCCGCCGCCGCCATCGCCGCGGGCGAGCTCGAGAGCGCTCTCGTCGTGGGGGCCGAGGCGCAGCGTTCGGCCCGGGCCGGCAACGCCGCGCCCGGCGTGCCCGCGGGCCAGCCCACCGGCGCCGGCGATCCCGGTGCCGACCCCGTCGTCGGCGACGACCGCCCCGGGGTGGGCGACGCCGAGCTCGCCGTCGGGCTGGTCGCCCCGGTGCACGTGTACGCCCTGTTCGAGAGCGTCATCGCCCGGCGCGCCGGGCGGACGGCGGCGGAGCACCGGCGGGTGCTCGGGGCGCTGATGGCCCCGTTCTCCGCCGTGGCCGCCACGCACCCGCAGGCGTGGTTCCCCGTGGCGCGCACCGCCGCCGAGCTCGCCGAGGTCCACCCCGACAACCGTCTCGTGACGGAGCCGTACCCGAAGCGGATGTGCGCGGTCCTCGCCGTCGACCAGGGGGCCGCCGTGCTGGTGACGTCGCTGGCGCTGGCGCGCGCCTGTGGTGTGGCGGACCGGGCGGTCTTCTGCTGGTCGGGGGCGCAGGCCACCGACGTGTGGTTCCCGTCGGCGCGGCCCGACCCCGGCACGTCCCCCGGCATCCGGGCCGCCGCCACCGCCGCGCTCGGCGCCGCCGGGCTCGGCGTCGACGACATCGGCGCCTTCGACCTCTACTCGTGCTTTCCGTCCGCGGTCCACATGGCCGTCGAGGCGCTCGCCATCGCCCCCGACGACCCCCGCGGCCTCACCGTCACCGGCGGGCTGCCCTACTTCGGGGGGCCCGGCAACAACTACGCGCTCCACGCCATCGCCACGCTGGCGGACCGCCTGCGCGGGCGGGACGGCACCGCGCTGGTGAGCGCCATGGGCTGGTACGCCACCAAGCACGCCGTCGGCGTGTACGGCGCGGCGCCGCCGGGACAGGGCTGGCGCCGGGGGGACACGACCGACCGGCAGCGGGCCATCGACGCCTCGGCCGTCGAGGTGGCCACCGACGCCGGCGGGCGGGCCGTCGTGGTGGCCTCGACCGTGGCCTACGGCCGCGACGGAGCGGTGACCGCGGCCCCGGTGATCGCCCGCCTCGACGACGGCCGGCACGTGGCCGCCGCGGCCGCAGCCGGGGAGCTCCCCGCGCTGGCCGGGCGCAACCTCGTGGGCGAGCCCGTGGTCGTGGCGGGCACGCCGCCGCGGTACCGCACGGCGGGCTGAGGGCCCGGCGCTCCCGGCCGGGGCCGGGTGGCGGCTCCGGGCGACGCGCGGCCAGACTCGGGCGGACCGAGGGAAGGAGCACCCATGCCCGCAGTCGAACGCGAGCGCCGAGGACACGTCGAGATCCTCACCATCAACAGGCCCGAGGCGCGCAACGCCATCAACGGCGAGGTCAGCACGGCCATGGCCGCCGCGCTCGACGAGCTCGAGGCCGACGACGAGTGCGCGGTCGTGGTCCTGACCGGGTCGGGTGACAAGGCGTTCTCGGCCGGGATGGACCTGAAGGCCTTCGCCTCGGGCGAAGGGGCCTCGATCATGGGCGGCTCAGGGGGCTTCGCCGGGATCACCCAGCGCGACTTCCCGAAGCCCATCATCGCCGCCGTCAACGGCGCCGCCCTGGCGGGCGGGTGCGAGATCATGCTGTCGTGCGACCTCGTGGTGGCCGCCGACCACGCCACCTTCGGCATTCCCGAGGCCAAGCGGGGGCTCGTGGCCGGCGCGGGCGGCCTGATCCGCCTCCCGAAGCGGCTCCCCGTGGCCGTCGCCCTCGAGCTCGCCCTCACCGGCGACTCCATCGACGCCGAGCGGGCGCTGGCCCTCGGCCTGATCAACCGGGTCGTCCCCGCGGCGCGGCTCATGGAGGAGACCCTGGCGCTGGCGGCGGTCATCGCCGAGAACGCCCCCCTCGCCGTGCGCTGGTCCAAGCGCGTCATGGTGCGCGCCGCGGGCGTGTCCGAGGAGGAGGGGTGGAAGCTCAACGCCGAGGCGGTGGCAGCCGTGTTCTCCTCCGCCGACGCCATGGAGGGGCCCGTCGCCTTCGCCGAGAAGCGCAAGCCCAACTGGCAGGGCAGGTAGGCCCGTGCCGGCCACGCTCGCGCCCGCCCTCGACGGGCTGCGCCTGTCGGTCCACGTCCTGGCGGCCTCGGTCTGGGTGGGCGGCCAGATCACGATGGTCGGCCTGCTGCCGGCGGCGCGGGGCCTCGGAGAGGGGGCACCCCGGGCCCTGGCCCGGGCATTCGGCCGCGTGCAGTGGCCCGCCTACGGCCTCCTGGTCGTGACGGGCCTGTGGAACGTCTCGTCCGACCACGCCGGCCAGTCCCACACGTGGCAGGCCGTGCTGGGCGTGAAGATCACCGTCGTGGTCCTCGCCGGTCTGGCGGCCTACCTCCACGCCCGGGCCACCACCCGCCGGGGGCTCGCCGTGTGGGGGGCGATCGCCTCCCTCTCCTCGCTCGGCGCCCTGGTCCTGGGGGTCTTCCTGGCCGGCTGAGGGCACCGCGCCGGGCCGGGCCCGAGGGCGGGCCCGGTGTCGCCGGCGGCCGGGAAGGGTCTAACCTCGGGAGCACGACGATCCCGCTCCCCGAGCGGCCTGTCAGAGAAACGAGATGCCCATGGTGGGAATCATCGAGAGCGAGTGGGGGATCATCATCATCGTGGCGGTGGTGGTGCTCGTCTTCGGCGGGAGCCAGCTCCCCAAGCTGGCCAGGTCGCTGGGGTCGGCCCAGTCCGAGTTCAAGAAGGGCCTGGCCGAGGGCAAGGGCGACAGCCCCAAGCCCACCGACAGCAAGGCCACCGACAGCAAGGCCACCGCCACAGACAGCAAGGTCACCGGCACGGACAGCAAGGCCACCGCCACCGACGGCGACGGGCCCAGCGCCACCTCGGGGTAGCCCTCCCATCGGCCCCGGCTCACCGGGCAGGGGCCCCGACGGGGCCGCGCCGCCTCGTCGCCCCGTCCCTTTCGTCGCCCACCAGCTGCTGGAGTACCTCCTGGCCGGCGTCCTGGCCGGGCTCTCCGTCCACACCCGGCACGGCGCCCTGCTCCTGGCGGGCGCGGGCGCCTTCGCCGTCCTGGCCGTGACGGCCCCGGGACCCCTGGGCCTGGCCCGTGTGTGCAGCCCCCGGCTCCATGCCGGGCTGGATGTGGCCGTGGCACTCGCCCTCGCCCTGGCGCCCGTGGCCCCCGCCCTCAGACCGGACCTGCCCGGCATCGTGGCGGCAGAGCTGACGGCCGTGGTGTGGATCCGGATGGCAATGCTCACGCGCTACCGCCGGCCGCCCGGCGCGCCGGCCGGCGCCGACCCACCGCGGGGCGGGGGCACCGAGACGCAGGACAGGCTCGCCCACGGTGCCCGGCGGGCCGGGCGCCATGCGGCGCGCCACGTGGGCCGCGTGCAACGGGCCTGGCGCCAGCCGCCCGGCACACCCTGACGCCCCGTCGGGAACGGCCCGGCGGCCCGCCCCGGGGCCTTGGGCCCGGGACCCCGCTGCGCCGTAGGCTCGGCCTCCGGCGCAGCGGACCCGGACGGAGGGCGATGGTCGACGACATCCTCGATCTGGCGGACAAGCTCTGGCGCGGCGAAGTCGACGTCGTCGAGCTCCATCCCGTCGGCGGCTACCTGGGCGGCCTGGCCGAGGTCGACGCCGGCGTCGCCTTCGTCCCCTCGTTCGCCAACGTCTCCGCCATCGCCACCGACGACGGGCTCGTCCTGGTGGACACGGGGTCGAGCTTCGTGGCCGGAGCGGTGCACGACGTGGTACGGGCGTGGTCGCCCCTTCGCCTCAACACGGCCATCTACTCCCACGGTCACATCGACCACGTCTTCGGCGTTCCCGTCTGGGAGCAGGAGGCTACGGCCGAGGGTTGGCCGGCGCCCGTGGTCGTCGCCCACGACGCCGTGCCGGCGCGCTTCGACCGCTACATCGTGACCGCCGGCTACAACGAGATCGTCAACCGGCGGCAGTTCGGCGTGCCGGGCCTGCGGTGGCCCACCGAGTACCGCTACCCCGACCGCACCTACGCCCGCCGGCTGGCGCTCGACGTGGGTGGCACCGCCCTGGAGCTGCACCACGCGCGCGGCGAGACCGACGACCACACCTGGACGTGGCTCCCCGGGCGCCGGGTGCTGTGCTGCGGCGACCTGTTCATCTGGGCGTCGCCCAACGCCGGGAACCCCCAGAAGGTGCAGCGCTATCCGCGGGAGTGGGCCGCCGCCCTCCGGGAGATGGTCGGGCTCGAGCCCGAGGTCCTGCTCCCGGGCCACGGGTTCCCCGTGGTCGGGGCGGGGCGCGTGCGCCAGGCGCTCACCGACACCGCGGACCTGCTCGACTCCCTCGTCGACCAGACGATCGAGCTCATGAACGCCGGGGCCCGCCTCGACGAGGTCCTCCACACCGTGGCCCCCCCGGCGCACCTCGTCGACCGGCCCTACCTGCGGCCCGTCTACGACGAGCCGGAGTTCGTGGTGCGCAACGTCTGGCGCCTCTACGGCGGCTGGTGGGACGGGAACCCGGCGTCGCTCAAGCCCGCGCCCGAGGCCGAGCTGGCGTCCGAGCTCGCCGCCCTGGCCGGCGGGGCGGGGGCCCTGGCCGAGCGGGCGCTGGCCCTGCTCGAGGCGGCCGACCCCGGCCTCGGCGGCGACACGGCCCGGCGCCTGGCCGGGCACCTGGCGGAGCTGGCGGCACTGGCCGCGCCGGGGGACCCCGGGGTCCACCGGGCCCGCGCCGAGGTGTTCACCCGGCTGTCCGAGGCGGCCACGTCCACCATGGCCAAAGGCGTGTTCACCTGGACCGCCCGGGACTCGGCGGGGCGCGCGCGACACGACGGCTGAGAGGCGGCGTTCCAACTACTCCTCGCGGATCGCGGTTGGCTAGTGTCATCGCCGTGAGCCCCCGAGCCGCCGAACCGACGAGCACGATCGCGCCCCGTCGGCGCCGCCGACTCCTCGGAGCGGCCGCGGCCGCAGCCCTCCCCCTCGTGCTCGGCGGCTGCAGCCTCCCCACGTTCTACGGCTACAAGGGATCGACCAAGCAGGCGCACGACGAGTTCCTGCTGTACTCGGGGACGACCATCGCGGCGCTCGTCGTGGGCGTCCTGGTGGCCGCGCTGATCGCGTGGTCGGTGATCCGGTACCGCAAGCGGTCCGACACCATTCCCCGCCAGTTCCAGTACCACATCCCCCTGGAGATCACCTACACCGTCGTCCCCGTGGTCATCGTGCTGATCCTGTTCGGGTTCACCGTGGTGACCGAGAACCGCGTCGACGCCGTGAAGGCCGACCCCGCCACCAAGGTGACCGTCACCGCCTTCCAGTGGGGCTGGCGTTTCGACTACCCCGGCAACGTGTCGGTGACCGGCCTCACCACCGAGGACCCCGACCCGGTCGGGCTCGACGGCGGGCAGTGCGCCCCGGCGGTCGACTGCCTGGGCCCGGGCCTCGTCGTGCCCGCCGGCCGGACCACCCGGATCACCCTGGTCACCAAGGACGTCATCCACGGCTTCTACGTGCCCCAGTTCAACTTCAGCCGCTACGCCCAGCCCGGCGTGACCAACGTCTTCGACCTGACCGTCCAGCATTCGGGCGTCTACCGGGCCCAGTGCACCCAGCTGTGCGGGCTGTACCACTCGCTCATGTTCTTCCACGTGGTGGCCCTGCCCCCCGCCCAGTTCCAGTCCTGGCTCAGCTCGCAGCAGGGGGCCGCCACGGCGGCGTCCGGCTCGTCCTCGTCCACCTCGAACACGAAGGCGGCAGCATGACCGTTCTCGCCGAGCGCCCCGTCGCCCACGAGCACGAGCACGATCACGAGCACCACGAAGGGCCCAGCGGGATCCTGAAGTGGCTCACGAGCACCGATCACAAGCTCATCGGCATGAGCTACATGGTCACGTCGCTGGTGATGTTCTTCCTCGCCGGCATCATGGGGCTGCTCATCCGCACCCAGCTGACGAGCCCCCACAACTCGTTCCTGAGCTTCCAGCAGTTCAACGCGCTGTTCACCATGCACGGCAGCCTGATGCTGTACCTGTTCGCCGGCCCGTTCGCCTTCGGCGGCCTGGCCAACTACATCCTGCCCCTGCAGGTCGGCGCCCCCGACATGGCGTTCCCCCGCTTGAACGCGCTGTCGTACTGGCTGTACCTGGGCGGGTCCGTCACCATGCTGCTCGGCTTCTTGGTCGCCGGCGGGGCCGCGGCGTTCGGCTGGGTGGCCTACGCCCCCCTGTCGTCGGTGGAGTTCGCGCCGGGGTCAGCTCCCGACCTGTGGATCCTCGGCATCGCGTTGACCGGGTTCTCGGCCATCTTCACCGCCGTGAACCTGGTGACCACGACCTTCTATCTGCGGGCGCCGGGCATGACGATGTTCCGGCTCCCCATCTTCACGTGGAACATGTTGGTCACCGCCATCCTCATCCTCATCGCCTTCCCCATCCTCACCGCCGCGATGATCCTGTTGTTCGCCGACCGGCACTTCGGGACGCACTTCTACTCGGTGGCGGGCGGCGGGGTCCCGATCCTCTATCAGAACCTCTTCTGGTTCTTCGGGCATCCGGAGGTCTACATCCTGGCCTTGCCATACTTCGGCATCGTCAGCGACGTCATCCCGGTCTTCTCGCGCAAGCCGCTCTTCGGCTACAAGGGGATGGTCTTCGCCACCATGTCGATCGCGGCGCTGTCCACCGGGGTGTGGGCGCACCACATGTTCACCACCGGCGTCGTCCTCCTGCCGTTCTTCTCGCTGCTCTCCCTGCTCATCGCCGTGCCGACGGGCATAAAGTTCTTCAACTGGATCGGCACCATGTGGCGAGGGCAGCTGGTCTTCTCCACGCCGATGCTGTTCTGCATCGGATTTCTCTTCGCCTTCCTCATGGGTGGTCTGACCGGGGTCATGCTGGCGTCACCGCCTATCGACTTCGCCACCCACGACACCTACTTCGTGGTGGCCCACTTCCACCAGGTGCTCTTCGGCACCGCCGTGTACGGCGGGTTCGCCGGTCTCTACTACTGGTACCCGAAGTTCTTCGGCCGGATGTACCGGGAGTCGCTCGGCAAGATCCACTTCTGGCTCCTCACCGTCGGGTTCTGGGTGACGTTCATGCCCCAGTACGTGCTGGGCCTGCACGGCATGCCGCGACGCGTGGCCTCGTACCCGTCGGGACTGGGCTGGCAGTCGCTCAACGTGGCCTCCACGATCGGCGCCTACATCATCGGTCTGTCGTTCGTGTTCCTGCTCGTGAACCTGTGGGTGTCGTGGCGCAAGCCCGTCCCCGCCGGCGACAACCCCTGGGACGCCCACACCCTGGAGTGGTTCGCCACGTCGCCGCCGGTGCACCACAACTTCGAGCGCCTCCCCGCCATCCGCTCGGAGCGGCCCGTGTGGGACTACCACCATCCCGACGCCCGCACCGAGACGCACCACAACGGGCACGGCCATGTCACCGAGGCCGGTGTCGCCGAGGCCGGTGTCGGCGCGGACGCCGGCGACAAGGCGTAGGGGGCCGGCATGCGCGTCGAAGCCCTCTTCCTGCTCGGGGTGGCCGCCTTCTTCGGTGTCGTGGGCGTCATCTACTGGTTCTGGGCCTACGAGCAGGGCGGCACGGCCATGCTGGTCGGCACGACCCTCCTCGGATTCGTGCCCGGCAGCTACTACCTGTGGTGGGCGCGCCGCATGCGGCCGCGCCCCGAGGACCGACCCGACGCGTCCATCGAGGACGGCTCGGGCGTCATCGGCTCCTTCCCGAGCTCGAGCATCTGGCCCTTCGTGCTCGGCATGGGCCTGTTCCTCATGGTGCTGTCGATGGTCTTCGGCCTCTGGCTCATCGCCCCGGGCATCTCGCTCGTGCTGTCGGCCATGATCGGTGTGACCGTCGAGAGCCGACGGGGCGGCACCGTCTGATTCCCCATAGGGGATCGGCTGAGCGGCCCGGCCCGAGCCCGCACCCGACGACCCGAGTCGGCTCGGCACCGGGTCGCAGCACCGGTGCCGAGCCCGCGCTCGCGACCCGGATGTCGTCCGGCATCACTGCCCCCCTGTGGACGACAGGCCCAGCCTGGACCGCGAGGATCAACCGGCCTCCACCCCGGCCCCAATTCCGAGCCAACGAGCCCGCCGCCGGCGCCGGGCCGGACGGGCGTACCGGGCCGGCCGCCGGTCCGGGGTGGAGGGGAACGCCGAGCGGTTACCGCGACGCGGTGCTCGGGGGCTGCGACACGGTGATCGCCGCCGTCTCGCGTACGTCCCGCAGGCGCCGGCGCGCCGCCGCGCCGGCGTCGGGGCGCAGCGGCGGCAGCCGGAACCCCGTGTACATCACGCGGCGCTCGCGCTCGACCGGTGGCTGCGCCATGTGGAGCGTGCAGCTCAGATGCACGGTGACGTCGCCGGTGCGCGTGGGCAGGTCGACCACGGGCAGGGGGTTGTCGCGCCGCAGGAACGCAGGCCACACGAGGACGCGGTTGCTGCCGGCGACGACCCGCAACTGCCCCGAGGTCTCGTCCGCGCCCGTCACCGAGATGCCGACGGTGAGCGAACAGCACTCGTAGCCGTGGCGCCCGAGCGAGCAGTCCTTGTGCCAGGGAACGTCGGAGATCCCCGCCACCACCCCGATGGGCTTCACGAGGGCCTCGAGTGCGTTGGCGTCCATCGCCCCCCACTCGTGGCCGTCGCCGGGGAGCGCCCCGAGGCGGGCGAGGCGCCCGTCGGAGACGATGCCGGCAGCCGCCGGCGACCGCCGGTCGAAGCCCTGCATGCGCACCAGCCGGTCGCTGCCGTCGGCCGTGCGGGCCCACCAGGAATGTCCGTCGTCCTGGGCGTAGGTCGGGGCGGCCCGGTCCATGTCGGCGGACACCGCCGCCATTTCGTCCTCGGTGAAGACACCGGCCAGGTGGAGGAAGCCGGTCTGCCCGAGGAACCGGGCCATCTCCTCGTCGTCGTCGTCCCACCCGAACGTCCGCCCGAGGTCGAGCGGGGCACCGGCGGCGTCCTCGAACGCCAGGTCGCCCGTCACATGGGGCGCCACCCCGTCGAGCGAGCCCCGGAGCACGAGCCACCAGTCGAGGAGCCGCTCGAGCCGGCCGTGGAGGTCGAGCGCCCCGCTCGAGAACCAGCCCATGGGGGTGGCCTGGTCACACACGAGGTCGGACAGCGCGGCCCCGTCCAGGCGCAGCCGCAGGGCGGCGTCGGCGGTGGTGGCGCCCGGTCGGACCTCCACCCGGGGCCCGTGCGCCTCGAGGGTCCAGGCGTCGCCGTCGACCTCGATCACGAGGGGCGGGGGCGCCAGCGTCTCGCAGGCCGACGCCACCAGGGCGCGGGCAGACGTTAGGGCGGCCGGGAGGTCGTGACCGAAGAACCGGAGGGGATCGACGACGGTCTCCTCGCCGTCGAGCCGGGTGCGCACGTCGACGCTCAAGTCCGTCCCCTTTCTGTTTCCGCCAAGCGCCACGGTAGCCCGGAGGGGAGGCCCGACGACGGGCCGTCACCGCCCGGCGGGTCACGGTGGCGACGGCCCGGTCGAGCTGCGCGGCGCGGCGGACGAACACCAAGACGATGTCGGCGCCGACGCCGAGGGAGCGCCGGGTCCGGACCCCTCGGGGAGGTCCGGCACGGCCCACCCCCGGGGGGCGCCGACGAGCGCCACGACGTGGCCGGGGCGGATCCCGAGCTTCGGGGCGAGCGGCGTGCCCGAGGAGCCGGCCGCGCCCGGCGAGGAGCTCACGGGCCCGGCGGCGGGCTCACGGGCCCGGCGGCGGGCTCACCGGCCCGGCGGCGGGCTCACCGGCCCGGCGGCGGGTCCCACGGTCGCCGGCGCATGGCCAGGCCACCGGTGCCGCGCCAGAAGCCCTCGGCGCGGTACAGGCCGACACCTTCGTCCGACGCGTGGAGCTCCACGTTGTCGACCCCCCGGTCCTCGAACCAGTCGAGCAGCCCGAGCAGCACCGCCCGGCCGAGCCCGCGACGGCGGAAGGCGGGGTCGGTGGACATCCACTGGACGTAGCCCACCCGGGCGTCGGCGTGCCACGGATTGGGCAGGCGCTCGGTGATCGTCCCCGCCCCGCACGCCACCAGCCGGCCCGGCGCGCCCGGGTCACCGGCGACGATCACGGTCAGGTCCGCGCCCAGTCGCGTCCGCACCACGCGTTGCGCGCCGCGGCGCCACCGGGCCCAGGCGTCATCGGTGCACCGCGCGCCGAGGGCGCGGTACATGAGCTCCGCCAGCCGGGCGATCTCGGGGGCGTCGTCAGGGCGCGCCGACCGCACCGGCGGGGCGGCGTCGGGTCCGGGCACGCGGGCGGGGCCCGGCGCCTACTGGCGGCGTGGGATGCGGCGGACGCCGGGGATGCCCGCACCCACCGGCTCGGGCTCGTCGAGCTCGATGCGGACCGGCACCGGGGTGGGGTCGAGCTCCGCCGGGCTGTCGCCGGGGCGGGGATCGGTGGGGATGCTCTCGTACTCCCCCTCGGGGCTCCGGGTGATGACCACGGCACGCTTGCGCCTGCCGATCCCGGGCACGCCCGACATCTCCCGGCACAGGTAGTAGGCGAAGAAGCCGGCGACGGCGGGGACCACGAAGACCGCGAACCGGAAGAACCACAGGACCTCGTTGAGCGAGACCTCGAAGTAGTTGGCCAGGACGTCGGTGGAGCTGGCGGCGAACAGGGTGAAGAAGAAGGCCAGCGCGGCCACCCCGACGGCGGTGCGCCGCGGCTTGTCGCGGGGTCGGTCGAGGAGGTTGTGCTCGGCGCGGTCCCCGGAGAGCTTCGCCTCGAGGGAGGGCCAGGCGTAGAAGAGGGTGAAGCACAGGCCCGGGAAGATCACCGCCGGGAAGGTGACGACGAACGGGATGGTGTGGCCGAAGGCGTGGAACGACCACGGGGGCATGATCCGCAGCGCCCCGTCGAGCCAGCCCATGTACCAGTCGGGCTGCACGGCGTAGCTGATCTTGTACGGCTCGTACTGGCCGAACTGCCAGATGGGGTTGATCTGGGCGAGCCCCCCGAGGGCCCACAGCACCCCGGCGGTCACGAACAGGAAGCCCGTCGTCTTGAAGATGAACGTGGGGTACATGGGCGACCCCACCACGTTCTTCTCGGTGCGGCCGTGGCCGGGGAACTGCGTGTGCTTCTGGCGCACGAGCAGGCCCAGGTGCGCGGCGATGAGGCCGCCGATCACCGCCGGCAGGACGAGCACGTGGATGATGAACAGGCGCGGGATGATGGAGCCGTCGCCGGGGAAGTTCCCGCCGAAGAGGAACGTGGCCAGGTAGGTGCCCACGACCGGCACCGACAGCACGATCGAGAACATGATGCGCAGGCCCGTCCCCGACACCAGGTCGTCGGGCAGCGAGTAGCCGAGGAACCCGTTCGCCAGGGCCAGGGTCAACAGCGTCACCCCGATCATCCAGTTGAGCTCGCGGGGCTTTCGGAAGGCGCCGGTGAAGAAGATGCGGCACATGTGCACGGCGATGGCGCCCACGAAGACATCGGCCGCCCAGTGGTGCATCTGGCGGATGACGAGGCCGCTGCGCACCTTGAAGGAGAGGTCCACCGTCGACGCGAAGGCCGCCGACACGCGCGCCCCGCGCAACGGTGCGTACACCCCGTGGTAGATGAGCTCGTTGGCGGACGGCACGAAGTAGAGGCTGAGGAACACGCCCGTGGCGATCAGCACCACGAACGAGTAGAGGGCGATCTCGCCGAGGAGGAACGACCAGTGGTCGGGGAAGATCTTGTCGAGCAGGACGCGCCCGCCCTTGGCCACGCCGAGGCGCTCGTCGATCCACCGGACGCCGGCGACGACGGGGTCGGGCTTCTTGGCGCCGCCCCTGGCGCCGGTGCGGCTCGCGCCGGCCGATGTGGGGGACGTGGATGTGGTCACGACCGCTCCCAGAATCCAGGGCCGACGGGCTCGCTGTAGGGCCCCTGCGCCCGGAGGAACCCTTGGCCGTCGATCATGAGCGGCAGCTGCGGCAACGGGCGCGGGGCGGGCCCGAACACGGGGTTCGCCCCGGTCAGCACCGAGAACAGCGACTGGTGGCACGGGCACAGCAGCTTCTGCAGCGTCTGCTCGTAGAGGCCCACCGGGCACCCGGCGTGCGTGCACAGCTTGGAGTAGGCCAGGTAGCCCCGGGGCCCCCAGGTCTCGCGGCCCGGCTTGGTCACGATGTCCTGGTCCGTGGGCCCCGGCCGGATGAGCATCGTCTGGTTGACCGAGGTGCCGGCGAAGCCCTTGGGGAAGACCGTGAGGGAACCGCCCACCTCGAGGTCGGCCTGGTGGATCGGGCGCTCGTCGAGGTCGACCAGCTGGATGCCCTTGGTCCAGTTGGTGGTGTCGAGGCTCTTCTTCGGCTGCGGGCCCAACGAGCGCAGCAGGGGGAAGGCGAGCACGATGCCCATCACCCCGGCTCCGGCGCCGAGGATGGTCCCCAGGAGCCCGCGCCGGCGGAACACGATCCTGCCGCGCTCCTCGATCGCCGCCGCCATGGCCTGCACCTCGGGCTCGGTCGAAGCGAACGGGTGGCGCTCCTCCTCGAAGGGCCCCTGTGGGAGGAGGTACTTGCCCCAGGCCGACATGCCGAAGCCGAAGGCGAACAGGCCGACGCCGAAGAACACGCCCTCCCACTGCGGCTGGCCCCCGACCCAGTAGAGCCCGCCGTAGGCGCAGAAACCGGCGAGGCCGACGAGGAGGACGAGGCCGATGAGCGCTTCCGCGCGGCGCGGGTTCTTGGCGAAGGGCTGCAGGTGGGGATCGTCGAACGACGTCAGGGGTAGGCCCCCCCGATCCCCGTCGGCGTGGCCGCTCTCGGCGGCCCCGCCGGACGCGCCCGAGGTGAGGTTGTCATCGGTCACTTGCGGTCCCCCAGCCAGAACGCCACCAGCATCAGCCCGCCCACGCCGAAGAGGAGCCCGATGAAGCCCTCGGCCACCGGCCCGATGCCACCGAGGCCCAGGCCGCCCTGGTTGGAGGGGTGCTGGATGGGCCCCGTGACGTAGGCGACGATGTCGGCCACTTGCTTGTCGGTGAGGTTGTGCGGCCCGAAGTGGGGCATCTGCGTCGGCCCGGTGCGGATGGCCTCGACGACCTGGCGCGCCTTCGCCTTGTGCAGCGACGGGGCGAAGAAGCCGTTGGACAGGGCGTCACCGGCCCCGGTGATGGTGTGGCAACCGGCGCAATTCAGGACGAACAGCGAGTTGCCCTCGACGATGTCGCCCGCCGAGACGTCCACGTTCGGGATGCCCGACGGGTAGTCGGGGGCGGTGGGGGCGAGCGAGTTCACGAACGCCACGATCTGCAGCGTCTCGGTCCGGTTGAAGCGGGGGGGCTTGCGCGCCGGCTGGGCGTTGGCGTCCGCCAACGGCATTCGGCCCGTCGACACCCAGAAGTCGACGGTGGCCGGTCCGAGGCCCTGCAGGTTCGGCGCCCGATCGGTGCCCGAGGCGTCGACACCGTGGCAGCTGGCGCAGTTCTGCTCGAACAGGGTCTGGCCGGGCGCCACGTACGAGCTCGGCGGCAGGTCGTACGTGATCGGGCCGGTCATGGCGCTCGAGGCCGAGTGGAGGGCCTTCGCCCCCGCCGGCGGGGTGGCCGCCTGCGAGACGGCCGCGCCCGAGGTGAGCAGCCCCGCGACCGCCACCCCGACCACCACCAGGCCGGGCAGCAGGTACCGCCAACGGTGCGTGCGTTGCATGTCCTCGCCGTCCCCCGCCGCGCTCAGCCGGTCTTCAGGAGGAACAGGCAGCTGAAGATGCCGATCCACATGAAGTCGACGAAGTGCCAGTAGTAGCCGACCGCCTGGAACACGTTTGTCTCGCCGGGGTCGCCGCCCCGGCCTCCCATCCGTCCCAGGAGGAAGATCATGGCGACGAGGCCGAGCGCCACGTGCAGCCCGTGGATGCCGGTCATGACGAAGAACAGCGACCAGTACGCGTTGAGCGACGGGCCGTGGTGCGAGGCCGCGAAGTCCGACCATTCGTAGAGCGTGTTGCCGAGGAACGCCGCGCCGAGGAGGAAGCTCGTCACGATCCACGCCACCGCCCGACGGCGCTCACCGCGCTCCTGTGCCCACACGCCGAACTGGAACGTCGGGCTCGACACCAACAGGATGATGCTGAAGATGCCGGCCTGGACGTAGTCGAGCTTCGCCCCCGCGAGCGGCGGCCATGCCGACGAGTGCGCGCGGATCGTGAAGTACGCGGCGAACAGGCCGCTGAAGAACATCAGCTCCGAGCCCAGCCAGATCATGACCCCGACGGCCAGCAGCGGGGGCCGCTCGGGGACGTGGCGGGGGGCGCGCGCGGGTCGTTCCACCGACAGGGCCTGCGTCACGGCGTCTTTCCTAGCGGACGGCGACCCTTCCGCGCCAACACCGTGGGCGTGCCCGGTTCAGGCGTGCAGGGCGGGGGGCAACGGCCGCGCGTGGACGACCGCCAGCCGGCGGGTCGGCCGGGTGAGCGCGACGTACAGCGCGCGCAGGCCCTGGGGGGACGCCTCGACCACGGCGGCGGGCTCGACCACGACGACGGCGTCGAATTCGAGGCCGTTGGCCAGGTCGACGGGCAGCAGGCTGAGCGGGGCACCGAGGCCGTCGCGCCGGGGGTCGGTCGCCTGCAGCCCGGCGGCGTCGAGGGCGACGGCGAGGTCGGCGACGAGGGAGGCCGGGGCCAACACGGCGGCCGTGCCGGGGGCGACCTCGGCACAGGCCTCGGCGGCCAGCGCCACCACCCGGTCGGCGAGGGAGCCGGCGCCGACGTGCTCGAACCGCGGCGCCACCCCGGTCCGCCGCACGGGAGTCGGGGGGCGCAGGCCCGGCGC
This sequence comes from Acidimicrobiales bacterium, assembly GCA_035531755.1. Taxonomy (NCBI): domain Bacteria; kingdom Bacillati; phylum Actinomycetota; class Acidimicrobiia; order Acidimicrobiales; species Acidimicrobiales bacterium. The sequence goes on from DATKSK010000028.1 coordinate 77,181, forward strand.
GGTCACGGCCAGCAGGCGGCTCGCCACCTCGACCACCTCGGCCGGGGTGCGGTAGCTGACCGTCAGCTCCACCATGCGGGGCGGGCGCTGGCCGGGGAGATGGGCGGTCACCTCCTCCCAGCTCGCCGGGGCCCAGGGCCCGGTGGCCTGGCCGATGTCCCCCACCACGGTGATCGACCCCGACAGCGAGCGGCGGGCCACCGAGCGCAACTGCATGGGGGACAGGTCCTGGGCCTCGTCGACGACGATGTGGCCGTAGGTCCGGGGACCCTCGTCGTGGTCGGTGCCGCCCTGGCGGGCGCGGCGCGGCCCCAGCAGGACCCGGGCCTCGTCGATCAACGCGAGGTCGGCGACCGTCCACGGGATCTCGGCGAGGGCCTCGCTGCGCGGGCGCAGCAGCCGCGCCTGCTCGGCCGGCGACAGCACGCCCTTGCCCGCCAACGCCAGCAGGGGCCGGGAGCCGAACAGGTCGTGGAGGAGCTCCTCGGCGCTGAGCCGGGGCCACATGCGGTCGAGGGCGTCGGCGACGGCGGGCTGGCGGCGCACCTGGCGCGAGAACTCGGCCAGGTCGAACGTGGCCTCCTCACCGTCGTCACCGTCGTCACCGTCGGGCCGTCCCGGGTCGTCGGCGCCGGGCCCGATCCTGGCGTGGCCGTTGGCGTCCGGGGCCCGGAGCTGCCCGTTGCCCAGGGCGCCGCCGTGCCCGTCACCGTCCGGCCGCCCGGCGGGCGCCGACGCGTCGCCGGGCCCGACCCCGTGGACGCTCAGCGTCCGTAGGTACTCGTCGGCCAGCCGGCGCACGACCAGCTGCCCCACGAAGCGTCGCCGGGCGTTGTGGGTCCCCGGGCGCCGCCGGGCGGCGGACACGATGCCGGCCGACACCTCGGCGGTGAGGCGGAGCACGGCGGCCCCGAAGGGGACCTCGGCGTCGCGGCGCAGCGGGCGCTGGCGGGTGCGCACGGCCCGCGCCACGAGGGTGGCCATGCGGGCCTCGCCCTTCAGCCGGGCCACGCCCGGGCCGTCCTCGGCCCGGGCCTGCACGCCGTGCACGAGGCCTCCGACCGTCGACAGGGTGACCCCGCTCTCGCCCAGCGAGGGCAGGACATGCTCGATGTAGCGCAGGAACAGGGGGTTCGGCCCGATCACCAGGACTCCCTGGCGTTCCAGGGGGAAGCGGTGCGTATAGAGGAGGTAGGCGGCCCGGTGCAGGGCCACCGCCGTCTTGCCCGTGCCGGGGCCACCCTGCACCACCATCACCCCGGGGAGGGCGGAGCGGATGATGGCGTCCTGCTCCCGCTGGATGGTGGCGACGATGTCGCGCATCACGCCCGTGCGCGCCCCCTCGAGCGCCGCCAGCAAGGCCCCGGGGCCCCCGAGCTGCAGGTCGTTGGGCTCACCGTCGGCCGAACCGGGTCCGGCGGCCGCCGAGCCGTTGCCGCCGCCCGCAGCGTCCGACGGCGCGCCACTCCCGAACCACTCGTCCTCGATGGCCACGATCCGTCTGCCCTGGGCGGCCAGGTGCCGGCGGAGCACCAGGCCCATCGGCTCGCGGCCGGTGGCGCGGTAAAAGGGCTCGGCTACCGGCGCCCGCCAGTCCACCACCAGGGGCTCGAGGTCGTCGCCGGAGATGCCCAGCCGGCCGATGTGGAAGCTCTCGCTCGGCCCCGGCGGGACCGGGAGGAGACGGCCCTCCCCGCCGTCGGGGCGGTCGTCGCCGTCGGCACGGCGGTGGAGGCGGTCGTTGCCGTCGGCACGGCGGTGGAGGCGATCGTCGCCGTCGGCGCGCCGGTCGATGCGACCGAAGCACAGGGCCTGCTCACCGATGTCGAGCTGGTCGAGGCGGGCCAAGCTGGTGCGGACGATGACGTCGCGCTCCTCGCGGAATTGGTGCGTGCCCCCGCGGCCCTGGTCGAGCACGGAGCGAAGGAGCTCCGCGGTGTCCGAGCGCAACTGGTCGAGGCGCTCGTAGGCCCTGTCCACGTGGGCCTGTTCCGCCTCGAGCTCAGGATGCGTTGCCACGGCCGCTCCCCCTCCACCGCTGCGCGGTGGACCATCGATCATACCCGTCGGCGCGCGCATGGCGGTCGGCCCGGCGGGCGGCGCGCGCCCGCGGGGATCGGGCTCTCCAACAGGGAGATGTCCGGCGCGCAGGGTCAACTAGCGTCCCTGCCGTGCCAGTCGCCGACTCGGCGTTCCTGCGGGCCTGCCGGTGCCAGCCGGTCGACCGGGTACCGGTCTGGTTCATGCGCCAGGCGGGGCGCTCCCTGCCCGAGTACCGGGCGGCGCGCGGCCCCGGGAGCGTGCTCGACGCCATCCGCCGCCCCGAGCTGGCCGCCGAGCTCACGCTGCAGCCCGTCCGCCGCTACGGCGTCGACGCCGCCATCCTCTTCGGCGACATCGTGGTGCCCGTGGCCGCCGTCGGCTTCGGCGTGGAGGTCGAGCAGGGCCGGGGCCCCGTGGTCGAGCGACCCTTCCGCGCCGCTCCCGACCTCGCCCGCCTGCGGCCGCTCGAGCCCGAGGCCGACACCCCGTACGTGCTCGAGACGATCGCGCTCGTCACCCGGGAGCTCGATCCGCTCGGCATCCCCCTGATCGGCTTCGCAGGAGCACCGTTCACGGTGGCCAGCTACCTCATCGAGGGCGGTCCCTCGCGCGTCTACGCCACCACGAAGGCGCTCATGCGGGGCGAGCCCGGTCTGTGGGGCCGGCTCCTGGACGCGCTCGCCGACATGGCGCTGGTGTCGCTGCGCGCCCAGGTGCGGGCGGGCGCCTCGGCGGTGCAGCTGTTCGACAGCTGGGTGGGGGCGCTGTCCCCCGCGGACTACGACCGCTACGTCCTGCCCGCCACCCGCAAGGTCTTCGCCGGGCTGGCCGACCTCGGCGTGCCCCGCATCCACTTCGGGGTGGGCACCGGTGAGCTCCTTCCGCTGATGGCCGAGGCCGGCGTCGAGGTCGTCGGGGTGGACTGGCGGGTCCCGCTGGACGAGGCCCGGCGACGCGTGGGCCCGGGGCTCGCCCTGCAGGGCAACCTGGACCCGGCCACCTGCCTGGCGCCATGGGACGTGGTGGACGCCGAGACCCGGGACGTCCTGGCGCGCGGCGGAGGAACGGGCCACGTGTTCAACCTCGGGCACGGGGTACTCCCCGAGACCGACCCCGACGTCCTCGCACGCGTCGTCGACCTCGTGCACGCGACCGCACCGGGCGGGACCGCGGGGGCGCCATGACGTCGCTCGGTGTGCTGGTCATGGCCCACGGAACGCCCCACACGCTCGACGACCTGGCGGCCTTCTACACCGAGATCCGACGGGGCAGCCCTCCCCCACCCGCCCTGCTCGCCGACCTGGAGCGCCGCTATCGCGCCATCGGCGGGACGTCCCCGCTCAACGAGCGCACCGCCGCGCAGGTCGAGGGCATCCGGCGCGCTCTCGATGCCCGGGACCCGGGACGGTGCACCGTGGCCGCCGGGGCCAAGTTCGCCGCCCCGCGCATCGAGGAGGCCGTGGCCGGGCTCGGACGATCCGGGGTCGGGCGCATCGTCGGCGTGGTGCTCGCCCCGCACTTCTCCGCCGCCAGCGTCGGCGAGTACGCCCGGCGGGCGCGCGCCGCGGCCGCGGGCCTCGGCCCCGACGAGGGCGGCCCCCGCCCCGTCGACATGGTCGAGCACTGGCACCTGGCGCCGGGCCTCACCGAGCTGCTGGCCGGGCGCGTGCAGGCCGCGCTCGACTCCCTGCCGCCGACGGCGCGCCCCGAGGCGGCGGTCGTCTTCAGCGCGCACAGCATCCCGGCGCGCCTCGTGCAGGGCGGGGACCCCTACCCCCTGCAGGTGCAGGAGTCGGGGGCCGCCGTCGCCGCCGCCATCGGCCTCGACCGGTGGTCGGTGGCGTGGCAGAGCGCCGGGCGCACCGCCGAGGCGTGGCTCGGGCCCGACGTGCGCGACGTCATCGCCTCGCTCCCCACGACGGGCGCCTCGGCCGTGGTGGTGTGCCCCGTGGGATTCGTGTCCGACCACCTCGAGGTGCTCTACGACATCGACGTCGAGGCGCACGCGGCGGCGTCGGCAGTCGGGCTCCCCTTCGCGCGCACGGCGTCGCTCAACGACGACCCGGCGTTCTGCGACGTCCTGGCCCGCGTCGTGCTCGACGCGGCCGCGGGCGCGCCGACCCGATGACGGGCGACGCCGTGGCACACCGGCCGACCGCGGTCGTGGTGGGGGGCGGCATCGCCGGGCTCAGCGCGGCGTGGGCGCTCACGTCGGCGGCACCCGGGCTGGGCGTGGTCGTGTTGGAGTCCGACGACCGGCTCGGGGGCAAGCTGCGGACGGGAGAGATCGGCGGGCGCGCCGTGGACCTCGGCCCGGACGCCTTCCTGGCCCGCCGGCCCGAGGCGGTGGCGCTGTGCCACGAGATCGGCCTGGGTGACGAGCTCGTGGCCCCGGGGGACCGGCGCGCCTACGTGTGGTCCCGCCGCCGGCTCCGGGCGCTCCCCGCCGGGCTGGCGCTCGGCGTGCCCACGCGCCTGGGCCCGCTGGCGCGGTCGGGGATCCTGTCGCCGCTCGGGCTGGGACGCGCCGCGCTCGACCTCCTCGGCTGGTCGGTGCCCGGCGGCGGCGCCCGCCGGCACGGCACGGACCGGTCGGTGGCGGACATCACGCGGCGCCGGCTCGGGCGGGAGGTGACCGCACGGCTGGTGGACCCTCTCGTGGGGGGTATCCACGCCGGCGACACCAGCGTCCTGAGCGCGGCGGCCGTCTTCCCCCCGCTGCTCGAGGCGGCGGCGCGCGGCGGCAGCCTCATGCGGGCGCTGCGGGGCGCCGCTACGCCGGCTGCGCCGCCTGGCCCCGGCGGCACCGGGCGCCCGCAGGACGACGAGGGCGACGACCGGCCGCCCGTCTTCCTCACCGTGCGGGGCGGGTTGTCACGGCTCGTCGAGCGGCTGGCGACGGCCCTGGCGGCGCGCGGCGTCGAGATCCGCACCGACGCGCCGGTCGATCGACTGGAGCTCGTGGCGCGCCCGGTCCCACCGGACGGCGGGCCGGCCCCCGCCGGGAACGGAACCGGGGGACGGTGGGCCGTGCACACGCCCCACGGCACCATCGCCGCCGACGCCGTCGTCCTGGCCACCCCGGCATGGGCCACCGCCGGGCTGCTCGCCACCGTCGACCCCGCCACCGCCGCCCTGCTCGATGCGATCGCCTACGCCGACGTGACCCTCGTCACGCTCCGCTTCCCCGCCGCGGCCGTGGCCGAGCCGCTCGACGGCACGGGCTTCCTCGTCCCGGCGGACGGGGGGCGACTGGTGACGGCCTGTACCTGGCTCACCTCGAAATGGCCCGAGCTGCGCCGCACCGGCGACGTCCTGCTCCGGGCGTCGGTGGGCCGCGCCGGTGACGACCGCGCCGCCCGCATGTCCGACGACGACCTGGTGGCGCGCATCATGGACGAGCTCGGCCCCGTCATGGGGATCAGCGAGCGCCCGACCGCCATCGTCGTCACCCGCTGGCCCCGGTCCTTCCCCCAGTACGCCGTGGGTCACCTCGAGCGCGTCGCCGCCATCGAAGCGGGCGTGGCGCGACTGCCCGCCCTGTCGCTGGCGGGCGCCGCCCTCCACGGTGTCGGGATCCCGGCGTGCATCGGCAGCGGGCGCAGGGCGGCGGACGCCGTGCTGCACGCCGACGCGCTCGCCGGTACCGGGACTGCGGCCCCGTGAGCAGTGGCACGCCGTCGGGCCCCTCGACGGAGACACCGTCGGGCCCCTCGACAGAGACACCGTCGGGCCGGTCGACGGACCGGGGACTGCAGCGCCCGGCGGCGCCGCTGCGACGGGAGCGGCGCAGCCCACGGCGCGGACGGGTGGTCGTGCCGAGCCTGGCGGCGGGAGCAGGCCTCGCGCTGTCGCTCCCGCCGTGGGGGTGGTGGGTGCTCGCCTTCCCGGCGGCCGGGCTGTTGTGGTGGCGCCTCGGCGGCCTGCGCCTGCGGGCCCGCCTGCTCGCCGGATGGGCGACCGGCCTGGGGCTGTTCGTCCCCGGCCTGTGGTGGGCCACGACGTTCAACACCTATGGCGGCGCCGTCCTCATGGCGGTGGAATCGCTGTTCCCGTTGCTGGCGTGCGCCGCCGTGCCCCGCCGGGCCCGCGGGCGGACCGTGGTGCTGGCGGGCGCCATGGTGCTGGTGGAGGCCCTGCGGGACACGTGGCCGTTCGGCGGCCTGCCCATGGGCGGTGTCGCCCTGGGCCAGGCGGCGGGGCCCCTGGCCGGGGCAGCCCGCGTGGGCGGGCCCCTCCTGCTGGTGGGCCTGGTCTGGCTCGGTGGCGCCGGGGTGGCGATCCTGGCCGAGGAGGTTCTGCGCTGGGTGGGCCGGGCCCGGGCGAACCGGCGCCTGGCCGCGTCGGAGGCGGACCGTCAACCGGGGACGCCGGCACGCCGCCACGCGCCGGAAGAGTCGCCGTCGACGTACCCGCCGGGGACGGGTTGGTGGGGCACGACGGCCGCGCCCGAGACGCCGCCCGAGCCCGCGGGTGCGACACCGCCCCCCGGGCGGCGCGTGCAGGCGCCGGCGCCGGCGCCGGCGCCGGCGCCGGCGACAGCTTCCCTCCGGGCACGACGCCATGACGTGCGCACGGGGACGACCTTCGGGGCACCGACCGCGGCCCCGCCCCGGGGGCCCGCCGCACGCCCCGTGCTGGCGGCGGTGGTGGCGATGGCGGCGGTGGCCGGCATCGGAGCATGGGGGACGTCCGCCCCCGACGGGGGCCCCGCCCTGCGCACGGTGCGCGTGGCGGCGGTGCAGGGCGGGGGCGTGCGCGGGCTGCGCAAGGCCGACGTCGACCCCGCCGTGGTGTACGCCGCCCAGTTGGCGGCCAGCGCCGAGATCCCCGGACGCGACGGTGGGCGCGCCCCGTCGCTGGTCGTGTGGCCCGAGGACGTGGTGTCGCTCGACACTCCCCTCGACGGGTCGCAGGCCGAGAAGGACCTGTCAGGCCTGGCGGTGCGCCTGCATACCACGCTCGAAGCGGGCGTGACCGAGACGGTGCGCGGCCGCCGGTTCCTCAACGAGGTGGTCGCCTTCGCCCCCTCCGGTGCGCTGGTCGGCCGCTTCGAGAAGGTCCACCGGGTGCCCTTCGGCGAGTACGTCCCCTACCGGTGGTTCTTCAAGCACCTCGCCGACCTGTCGGGGGTCCCGCTCGACGCCGTGCCGGGGCACGGGAACGGCGTCCTGCACACCCCCGCCGGCCCCCTCGGCACGATGGTGTCGTACGAGGTCTTCTACGCCCAGCGGGGCCGGATCACCACGCGTGCCGGCGCGCAGCTCCTCACCGACCCCACGAACACCTCGTCCTACCTGACCAGCCAGGTCCCGACCCAGGAGGTCGCCGCCGCCCGGTTGCAGGCGATCGCCGAGGGCCGCGACCTCGTCCAGGCGGCACCCACCGGGTTCAGCGCCCTGGTCGACCACACGGGCCGCGTCGTGGCGCGCAGCGCCCTGGCCGAACGTGCCGTCATCATCGGCGACGTGTCCTTGCGCAGCGGCCGGACCCTCTACGAACGAGCCGGCGATCTTCCCGTCCTCGTCGTGTCCGGGCTGTTCGTCCTCGGGGGGTGGCTCGCCACGCTCGGCTCCGACCCCGATCCCGACCTGACCCGGGCGGCACGGCGCGAGCGCCGGGCGCGCGACGGACGGCGGGCGCAGCGCGCCGTCGGTCCCTGAGCCCGCGCCGCGCGCCCGCACCCGGGCCTCGGCGCTCAGTGCGACAGGAGCTCGCCGTGGCGGGCGGCCACCATCTGCCGCATGCCGTCCTTCCAGTCGACGACGGTCGGCCCGGCGATCTCGTGCATCCGGGTGAGGTCGAGCTGCACGCTGTCGATGGTGTGCTCGGTCGGCTCGAAGCGGGCCTCCAGGCCGGTGATCTCCCCCAGGTAGGTGCACCACTCCTCGATGCTCACCGCGGCGTCGCCGCCCCAGTTGACGACGGTGGCGGGCACCGTGGCCGCCGCCAACAGGCGCGGCACCATCCGGGCGATGTCCTGCTCGTGCAAGGGGTGGTAGACGCTCGGCGCGTCGACGTGGACGGGGATGGCGGAGCCGTTGATCATCATGTGCAGGTGGACGGCCGGCCAGCCCCCGCGGTCCCCGTACGGCACCGACAGCCGGGCGATCGTGGTCGGCAGTTCGAAGCGCCGGGCCGCCCACCGGGCGCTCGCCTCGGCCGCGATCTTGCAGATGCTGTAGGTGCGCAGGAAGGGCCAGACGGCGTGGTTGTCGCCGAGGGGGCCCGTCTCGGCGAAGACGTGGTGGCCCATGGGCTTGTACACCGCCGTCGTGGAGCAGTGCAGGAAGGCGCGCGCGCCGCGATGGTGCTCCATCAGCGACAGCAGGCCGCCGCTGTTGGCGTCGAGGTCGACGTCCCAGTCGTTGGTCTTGGTCACGGCGAAGTTGAGGACGTAGTCGGCGTCCGCCGGCAGTGCGCCCAGGTCCCCGGCCAGCAGGTCGACGGGGACGCACCGGACACCGGCCGCCTCGAGCCGCCGGCGCGCCTGCACATCTGTGAACCGGGCACCGCCGATCACCTCGTTGTGTCGTGCCAAGGTGCACGCCAACGGCTCGGCCACCTGCCCGGTGACCCCGGTGACGACGATCGTGGCCCCTCGCAGTGCTGTCGCGTCCATCGTGGTCGCTCCCACCCGTCGGTCCGATACGGCCGGTCGTCCCCGCCGGCCACCGGCCGAGCCTACGGTGCCGTCGCCCGCACGGCGCCACTCACGGCGCGACGGGCGGGCGCCGCTCACGGCGGCGCCCGTCGACACTCGCCCCGGTTGCTACGTTCGGGGTACCGCCGCGAGGACGGCGGGGCGGCCCGGCGTACGCCCGGCCGCCGGTGCGGGGGTGACTGGCATGGGTGAGACGTCCCGACCGATGCGGCACCGGCGTGCGGCGACGGTCGCCGTCGGCCTGCTGGCGGCCACCGCCCTGGCGGCGTGCAGCTCGGGTGCGAAGAGCGGCACCGGCGCGGCGGGCTCGGGCCGCGTGCTGCTCGTGGGGACACTGGCCGGGGTGGCGGGCACGTACACGTCGATCCAGGCGGCGGTCGACGCCGCCCGTCCCGGGGACTGGGTCCTGGTAGGGCCCGGCGACTACCACGAGAACGCCGACGAGGCGCACCCCGTCGCCAACACCGACCACGGGCAGTTCGGCGGCGTCCTGATCACGACGCCGGACATCCATCTGCGGGGAATGAACCGCAACACCGTGGTGGTCGACGGCACGCAGGCGACGGGAACCGCGCCCTGCGCCCCGGAGGCGTCGAAACAGAGCTTCGGTGCGACGCTCCCCGACGGCAGATCCACAGGCCGCAACGGCATCGTGGTCTGGAAGGCGAACGGCGTGAGCATCGAGAACCTCACCGTCTGCAACTTCCTGGGTGGGGCCGCGGCCGCCGGCAACGAGATCTGGTGGAACGGCGGGGCCGACTCGGGTCGCATCGGCCTGCGCGGCTACAGCGGCCGCTACCTGACGGCCACGTCCACGTACTACGGCGGCGAGGTGAGCGCCGCGCAGTACGGGATCTTCTCCTCGAACGCACAGGGACCTGCCACGTGGGACCAGCTCTATGCCAGCAACTTCAACGACTCGGGCATGTACGTCGGCGCCTGTCTCCAGCTGTGCGGCATCACCATCGACCACGCGTGGATGGAGTTCAGCGCCCTCGGGTACTCCGGGACCAATTCCGGCGGCGCCATCGTGATCGAGAACTCCCAGTTCGACAACAACAAAGACGGGCTCGACACCAACACCCAGATCGACGGCGACCCCCCTGCCCCCCAGAACGGCGCCTGCCCGCACGGCGGCACGAGCACCATCACCCACACCCACTCGTGCTGGGTGTTCGTCCACAACACCGTCCACGACAACAACAACCCCGACGTGCCCCAGGCGGGAAGCGCCAGTGCCGGCCCGACGGGCACCGGCATGACCGTCTCGGGCGGGACCAACGACACGGTGATGGACAACACGTTCGTGAACAACGGCGCGTGGGGTGTGCTGTTCGTCCCCTACCCCGACGGCAATCCGCCCGTGCTGGGCCAGACCTGCAGCGGCGCCGGCGGCACCGAGCTGTCGGGGTTCGGGTGCGTCCTCGACGCCAAGGGCGACGCCCTGCTCCACAACACCTTCGTCCACAACGGGTTCTTCGGGAACGAATCCAACGCCGACTTCGGGCAGATCACCATCAACGCCGGCCTGCCCCAGAACTGCTTCTCGGGCAACACCGCCCCCGACGGGAGTGCCCCCGCCGACCTGGAGCAGTTGCAGCCGACGTGCGGCACCACCACGCGCGTGGCGAACACCGGTGGCCCCCTCCTCGGGCAGGTGCTGTGCGACACGGGCTTCGGTGCGTGCCCACCCGGGGCGCGTTACCCCCAACTCGGGACGATCGTGATGCACCCGCTGCCCCCCCATCTTCCGTCGATGCCCGATCCCTGTGCCGGTGTCCCCCACAACCCCTGGTGCCCAGCCGGCAGGTCGTCCTGAGCACGCCGTGACGCGCCGGGGGTCCCGTTCGCCGCCGACCGGGGCACCCTCGTGCCGGTCCTGCGCCGCTGGCGGCCCCTGGTGCTCTTCACCGTGGTGGAGATGGGCGTGCCGTGGTTCGTGCTGTTCCGGGCGGAGCGGCACGTGTCGAGCTCGGTGACGGCGGTGATCGCCACCGTCCCGCTCTTCGGCGCCGTCGTGGCCCGGACGACAGGGTCCCACGGCGTCGACGCCCGGAAGGTCGCTGGGCTCCTGCTCGGAGGTGGGAGCGTCTTCGCCACGCGGCCCGCCACCGGTGGCCGGCGGCGTTGGCGGCGCCACCGGTGGCCGGGCGCTGCCGTCGACCTCACCGCCCCAGGGCGGGCGTCGCACCCACCTGCACGGTCCTGGCGATAGTGGGTAGTGGGTCAGTTTGGGGAACTGTCCCGGCCGTGCCTCTCTTTGGTTGATCGGGAGGCAGTGCGCTGCTGGGCGAAGAAGGCTCTCCAACCCCCTCCCTGACGCAAAATCCGCCACACCGCCCAGTACGTGAGAATCGAAAAGCCGAGGCTGAGAATCGCAACGAAGACCCACACGACCGCCGTCATTGGTCGCTCACCGCGGCCTGGGGGGACGGGCGATTCACCCGATCAGTCAAGCAGAGCGGCGATCTGAAAGGTTGACCATGGGTGAGTCTCGACACCGGCCGCCATGGCGGGGGTGGTGGGGCGCCCGGCCTTCTTGGAGAGCGTCTGGTGGGTCCGGCCGAGGTTGTACCAGGCGAAGTGGAGGCTCATGGCAGCCGCGTGGTTCTCGACCTTCTTGGAGAAGGCGTTGGTGAGCCTGGTGAACCGTCGCATCCCCATCCGCATTGTGAGGTTCTGGCGCTCCACGTAGCTGGTCGAGATGTGCTTGGGGTCGGGTCGACCGGTGATCGTCCGCTTGTCGATGCCGGTGCACTTCGCCGGCGAGTAGCGGGTCTCGACCTGGCTGGATTCGTACATCTTGACGAGCTGGGCGAAGTCGACCCGGTCGGCCCCGAACAGGGGCTCCACGCACTGGAGGTAGGACCCGAGGCCGTCCGTGGTGAGCTGGATTCGGCCTGGGGCCAGCCGGGAGCGCAGGTCGGACAGGAAGTAGTAGCAGTCGCGGCCGGTGCGCTCGCCCACCAGCCAGCTCGGGACGAGCTTCGTGTCGGCGTCGATGGCGGTCCAGGTCCACACGTCCCCGTAGTCGTCGGGGTGGTGCTCCATGACGTGGGCTTCCTTGGCCCCCACGAAGGACCAGATCTCGTCGCACCGGACCCGCTTGATGGGGAGCTTCTGGAAGGCCCCGTCCTGGTACTCCGAACACGCCTCGCCCAGGTCCAGGAGGAGCTTGGTGATCGTGTTCTTGGCCGCTCCGGTGACCCGGACCGTGGACCGGATGCTCATGCCCTCCACCAGGCAGGCGACCACCTGTCCCCTGCGCTCCGTGGAAAGCCTGTTCATACTGACCATTATGCTTGAGTCTTGTGCGAACGTCAACCTCGATTCCACAAATATGTCATACTTCTATCTATGCCGATCCGGCCAGGAGAAGTATGACATATCCCCCGTTCCACTGGTCAAGCACCGACCCCACGCCGATGGTCCTCTCCGACGACGAGTTCGCCGAGATGTTCCCCGGCGAAGGGGACTACATCGAGTTCAAGCAAGGACTCGGCATTGACACCCTCCGCGAGACAGTCACGGCATTCTCCAATGCCGACGGTGGCGTCATCGTCATCGGGGTATCCGATGACGGACAGATCCATGGCCACACCCTCACGGGTGATGCGATAGCCAAGATCCATCGTCTCATCTCTGATGTTCACCAGGCCGGCCGCTACGACATTCGTTCAATACCGGTCGGGGAGAAGTCGGTGACGTTCCTCGCGGTTGATCGTCGCCGAGAAGGATTTGCTCAGGATACGGACGGGGCGGTGCTCCTGCGGCGCGGTGCATCGAATATCCGACTCTTCGGCGCAGAGTTGGGTGCGTTTATGGCGGAGCGTCGCCTGAACCGGTTTGAGGTGACCAAGACCGATGTCACCCTCGACGAGGTGGATACGACGCTCCTTGATCGTCTCGCCGCGGCATGGGGATGGGGGTTGGAAGGACGGACTGATCGCTTGGTCGAACACGGCCTCGCGGAACGGAACCGCGAGGTTGGGCTCACAGTCGCCGGCGCCCTATACCTCCTAGACGATCCCTCGTCGGTCCTCGGCAAGTCGTATATCGAGATCTACCGCTTTCCTGAGGGAGCCCGTGATTACGACAAACGCACGGCGATTCGCGGGCCCCTCAACGTGCAGGTCGAGGACGCCACGAACCAGGTTATGAATGAGCTCGGCGCCGAGCTGGTTGTGCTTGGCTTACGCCGATACGAACTCGATCGAATCCCACGTTCCGTTCTTCGTGAGGCAATCGCGAACGCCGTGGCTCATCGAGACTACGAGAGCACCGGTACGGCGGTCCGCATCGAGATCCGGCCCGACAAGGTTGTGATTATCTCCCCCGGCGGCCTTCCTGAGCCCGTCACGGTCAGCAACATCCGCGAGCAACAGGCAGCTCGCAATCTCGCCACAATCGACACTCTTCGGCGATTTCGACTTGCCGAGGACGCAGGGCGAGGTGTCGATCTAATGGAGGATGACATGCTCGCCAACATGCTCCAGAAACCCATCTTTGAGGACAGCGGCACAGCTGTAACCGTGGATCTGCTGATCGGAAGCTCGGTTGCCCCCGTTGAACGAGCCTGGCTATTGGAGCTGGAACAGCGGGGCGAGGTGTCTCCTCAAGAACGGGTACTCCTCGTACATGCTGCTCGAAATGAATCCCTAACCAATTCATTTGTTAGGGACATTCTCAACGTTGATTCCGTGGACGCATGGAGCTTGCTCCAGCGGTTGAGGGACCGCGACTTCCTGACTCAATCTGGAACCAAGGGAGGAGCGGTGTATCGCCTGGCGGGTGACCTTGCGCCCCCAGCGGGCCTTCGCCTTAGCCCGGAACAGCTAGCCGATCTGATTGAGGAACTAGCGCAGAACATGCCAGTCACCAACGCTCTGGTCCGAAAGCACACGGGCCTTGGTCGAACCGAATCGATCCGCCTACTCAATGACCTCGTCCGGCAAGGACGACTGGTGCAAGTCGGTAGCCGCCGTGGGACTCGGTACGTGCTCCCTGGAGAGGACGAGTCCCAACTCTCGCTGCGCTAGTCCTTGATCCCCCACCGAGCGGCGGCGGCCTTCTTGGCGATCTCCGAACGCTGCTCGGGCGTCAGCTTCTCAGCCCTGGCCTTGCCACCCTTCCGCCCACCTCTGCGGCTCAGCTCCACGGCTGCCGGGTTCTTGCCCTCGTAAGGGTCCACAGGCTCCTCAGAGGTCGCCTGGGCCACCACGGCCGCCGCTCGGCGGTTCACGTCGGCAGGCTTACTTGACCGCTTGGGCATACCACCAGCCTACGGGTCAGGCCCCCGGCGTCAACGGGGCCGGCGAGTCAAACTGACCCACTACCCGATAGTGGGCGCCATGACCCAAGCGAGTAGCTTGGCCTCTGCCTCAGCGAAAGGGAATCGCGATGCAGACCAAGGTCGATGAACTCGCTGACGGTATCTTCAGGATCTCGACGTGGGTCGCCGAGATCGCTCCACCCGCCGGCTTCACCTTCAACCAGTTTCTCATTCGGGCCGAACAGCCCCTCCTCTTCCACACCGGTCCCCGGGCGATGTTCCCGCTGGTCTCTGACGCGGTTGCCAGTGTGCTCCCGGTCCACCAACTTCGCTGGATCACCTTCGGGCATGTAGAGGCTGACGAGTGCGGCTCGATGAATCAGTGGCTGGCAGCTGCCCCTGACGCCGAGGTTGCGCACGGCGTCGTCGGCTGCATGGTGTCGCTGAACGACCTGGCCGACCGACCGCCTCGCGCATTGGCTGACGGGGAGATCCTCGATCTCGGGGGCAAGGTGGTTCGACACGTCGACACGCCCCACGTGCCGCACGGATGGGATGCGCGCGTTCTCTTCGAGGAGACAACCGCAACGCTCTTCTGTGGCGACTTGTTCACTGCCCTCGGCAACGGGCCCGCCGTCACCTCCGACGACGTCGTGGCGCCGGCCATGGAGGCCGAGGCTGTCTTTCGGGCCTCGTGCCTGGCACCTGACACAGCGACAGTGATGCGTCGGTTGGGCGAGCTGTCTCCCCGAAACCTCGCGCTCATGCACGGTTCCTCCTATGCCGGGGACGGAAACCGTGCGCTCTGCGATCTTGCGGGCGCGTACGAGGAGCAATACCTGAGTCCGGCGTGACAGCTCTCTGCGCTCGTCCGGACAGTGCCGCTGGAGCCAGGCGAACCGATACCGGTGGCGCCCGGAGTGCTGACCGCCGGCACGACTGACCTCGCACCCGGCACCGGTGTCCCGGGGGGTCATGGCCATCTGCGGATCACAGTGACCTTCGGCACTGGATCCCCGACGGGCCGCGGCTCACGATTGCATGGGGAGACCAGCCGAACGGAGGTCGAGGCCATGACCCGTAATCGTGTCATCGGGCTGGTGGCGGCGGGGGTCCTGGCCGCCGGAGTGATGCTTCTCGAGACGGTGGCCGGCCGCCGTGTCTCTCGGAGACTGGCTCGTGCTGTCACCCGGTGGGCCCGGTACCAGAGCGGCCAGCTCGAGGGCTTCCGCTACCGCCTCGCCGGCCGCCACCCGGACCCCACCGCGGAAGGGCCCCTGCTGGCGGACCGCGTCCGCTCATCACTGGGTCCTCTCGAGCACCGCCTCGACATCCCCCACCTCCACGTGATGGCCGAGGGTCACGACGTGCTCTTGCACGGGGACGTCGCCTCCGAGGACCAGGTGGGCACCCTCGTCGAGGCGACTCGGCGGGTGCCGGGCGTGGCCGAAGTGCGCTCGCACCTGCATGTCGGGCTCCTCCCCGGCGACACGCGCCCATCGGCGGGGCACGATCATCACGATGCGCCTCTCCCCGCCCGACGCACGCCGTGACCGGCGAAGACCGACGGGTCCTGCTCGCCGCCCTCGACGACACCCCCGCCGCCCATGACGTGCTGATGACTGCCCTGGGGACGGCTCACCTCGTCGGGGCGACGGTGGAGGTGCTCCACGTCGCAGGAGGGCACCACAGCGCGAGAATCGCCGCCGGGGCCGCCGGGGCCGCTGGTGTTCCTCTCCGGGTAGCCCGGGGCGCGGTGGCCGAGACCATCCTGGGTGCCATGGACGATCCGACGGTGGTCGGCGCCGTGGTCGGGACCAGGGCCTTCCGGGGCGGCCCGCGCCCCGCCGGCAGCGTGGCGCGTCGAGTGTTGGCCGGGGCGTCCAAGACGGTCGTCTTCGTCCCCCCGGATCTCCGTCGTCCGACCGCCGACGCCCCCCGACGTCTCCTCGTGCCTCTCGACGGGAGTGCCGAGGCCTCAGCCGGGTTCTTCGAGCTCGAGCGGGAGCTGCGACCCGACGTCGAACGTGAGATCACCGTGCTGCTCACTTTCGACGGGGTCAGGCCGGCGATGCTGGATCACCCCGTGCGAGACATCCCCGAATGGGGGCGCGAGTTCCTGGCCCGCTACTGCCCGGGTGAGCGACGGACCTTTCAGGGAAGGTCGGGAAACCCGGGAGATGCCGTGATCGAGGTCGCCGACGCCACCGGGAGCGAGCTCATCGTTCTCACCTCCAGCGGGAACATCGAGGGCGGCCACGGGGCTGTGGTCCGTGAGGTCCTGACCCGCTCCCGAGTGCCGGTGCTGGTTCTGCCCGTTCCATGCCGGAAGGCGCGGTCGGACGGCACTGCCGTGACCTCCGTGTCGACGACAGACTCACCCTTCGTCACGTTCAACTAGCCGGTGCACGTTGGCACATGCGCGGGCCTTCGGCTCTTTTGCTGCTCGCGGACAGGTGCGACGCTCGCACGACGACCGACCACTGAGCGCCTCCCCCCGAGCGCACAGCAGCGGCTTCGGTGAGGGTCGATGTCTCATCCCCTCACCGAGGCCCGGTCGGCCCCACCGGGGACGGACTACTTCTCGATGTAGACCGTGATCGGGGGCAGGACTCCGTGCCTTTCCATGGCGGACCCCAGTTCAGCGGGCGGTGAGGAGAGGGCCGCCATGACACCCTCCACATCGTCCACGTCGGCGGAAATGGCGACGGCGTTGCTTGCGTCATGCGCCACGTGGTCCACCGCGTTGGCGCCTCCCATGCCACGGATGGCGTCGGCCCGCTCAGCCTTGAACTGCAGCCATGCGTCCACGTCGACGACGCTGTGGGTGATGATCATCTTCGGCATACCATCTCCTTCGAGGAGGCGTCGTCTCCGTACGGCGCCGGATCCCTCTTTATAGCCCGGGCGTGGCTCAGCCACCGGCGCCATGTTGTGGATCCCCCGCGGCGTTACCGGGTCGGCTTGCGTGCTCGGACGAAGGCGCTCATCACGGCCCCGCCCAACTCGGCCACGGTCGCCTCCACGTCGAGAGTCTCCGGGACCTCCACGGAGGCGGACAGGTCATCGGCCATGCGGGCAATGTCGGCAATGTCGAAGACGTGGGTAGGTTCGACCTCGACCTGCGCGAAGCCGGCTTCCTCCAGCCTCTCGCGGTAGTCGGTGTCGAGCAGCGCTCCGGCGACGCAGCCGGTCCAGAGGCCCATGACGTGGTGCACGGGTTCGGGCAGGGCTCGGCGCAAGACGATGTCGGAAATGGCCAATCGCCCACCCGGTTTGAGTACTCGGAACGCCTCGCGGAACACGGCGGGTTTGTCGGTGGACAGGTTCACGACGCAGTTGGAGATGATCACATCCACCGACGCGTCGGGCAACGGAACGGCTTCGATGGTGCCCTGAAGGAACTCGGCGTTGGTCACACCGGCCTCCGCCTGGTTGCTCCGGGCGAGGGCCAACATCTCGGGCGTCATGTCCAGGCCATACGCCTTTCCGGTCGGAGCGACCCGTCGAGCCGACAGGAGCACGTCGATCCCCCCACCGGAGCCGAGATCGAGGACCACCTCGCCCGGATGCAGCTCGGCGAGCAGCGTGGGGTTCCCACAGCCGAGAGACGCCGCCAGAGCGGCATCGGGCAACGCGTCGGCGTCGTCCTGCCCATACAACGTGCGGCCGATGAGACCGGCGGTGGTGCCGGTCGGGCCGCAACACGACGTCCCGACCGCTCGCGCCGCCTCGGCATAGTGCTCGCGCACCGCCGTTCGGACCTCGTCGTCACCCTGTTCGGCCATTTCGACCTCCTCGTCCCGACGGAGATGCGTCGAACCATGGTCGGCGCGGCCTGGCTCGCCTGCTGCTCAGCACCGGGCTCACCGAGTCCCTGTCGGGCTTGCCGTTCTCATCCTGTCGCCCCGACATGCGTGGCGGGCACGGCGTCGTGAGCTGTCTGGCACACACTGCAGCGGATCATGCGTGCCGGAGGCTCGACGTTCACCGTGCGGTTGATCACTGCGGTACGAGTGAGCCAGTGAGGTGAGACACGAGCGTGGTCATGGCAGAGCGCCGCACCACAATCGGCGCACACCGCGACCGCCTGGG
Source organism: Acidimicrobiales bacterium (assembly GCA_035531755.1). NCBI lineage: Bacteria > Bacillati > Actinomycetota > Acidimicrobiia > Acidimicrobiales > Acidimicrobiales bacterium. The sequence continues at coordinate 95,255 of DATKSK010000028.1, forward strand.
TGGAGTGGCTCTGCGAGGCACAGTCGAAGCAGTTCATGAGACGACCTCCTCGGCCCGGTAGAAGCGGCGCTTCGCCCACAGCGCGACGTAGACCAGACCCACCAGCGCCGGGACCTCGATGAGCGGCCCGACGACACCCGCAAGGGCCTGCCCGCTGGTCACCCCGAAGACCCCGATCGCCACCGCGATGGCCAGCTCGAAGTTGTTGCTGGCGGCGGTGAAGGCCAAGGTGGCCGTGGCGGGGTAGGAAAGGTGCATCCGATAGCCAAGGGCGAACGACCCGGCCCACATCAGTGTGAAGTACGCCAGTAACGGCAAGGCGATACGGGCCACGTCGCCGGGGTGCCGGCTGATCGCGTCGCCTTGCAGGGCGAAGAGCAGGACGACCGTGAACAGCAAGCCGTACAGGGCGACCGGCGCGACGCGGGGGATGAAGCGCTGCTCGTACCAGTCCCGGCCCCGGAAGTGCTCTCCGAGGCTGCGGCTCGCCCACCCGGCGGCGAGGGGGACACCGAGGAAGATGAGAACGCTCTTGGCGACCGCCCAGACCGAGACGTGAACGGCGGCGGTGGACAGCCCGAGCCAACTCGGGAGCACGTGCAGGTAGAAATAGGCGAGGGCGGCGAAGGCGACGATCTGGAAGAGGGAGTTCAGAGCCACGAGGACCGCGGCAGCTTCTCGGTCACCCCCGGCGAGGTCGTTCCAGATGAACACCATCGCGATGCAACGGGCGAGCCCGACGATGATGAGGCCGGTGCGATAGGCGGGCAGGTCGGGGAGCATGGACCAGGCCAGGGCGAACATGAGGGCAGGCCCGACCAGCCAGTTCAGGACGAGCGACGGCACCATGAGTCGACGGTTGGAGGTGACCCGGCTCAACTCGCGGTAGCGGACCTTGGCGAGCACGGGGTACATCATCACGAGCAGGCCTATGGCGATCGGCAGGCTGGTGCCGGCGAGTTTCGCCGTCCCGAGCCACGTGTCGAGGTGGGGCAGGAGCCGACCGAGTGCGATTCCCCCCGCCATCGCCGCCGCGATCCACACGGGCAGGAACCGGTCGAGCACGGAGAGCCGACCGAGGACCGGGCCCTGTGGCACAGATCTCGTCGACGCCTCGCCCAGGGAGGTCACATTCACGAGTGTCTATCCATTCCTGCCGGCCGACCAGGGCCGAACGACCCATCAGGCCCGCCGTCCCGGCTGCCGTGCGGTCAGGTGCCGGCCAGGCGTGACACCAGCGGCGCCAACGCCTCCCAGCAGTCGGCCTCGATCGAGAAGTACGACATGCCGTATTCCCGGCGCCGCCACCGGAGCTCCTCGGCCATCTGGTCCAGGGTGCCGATCAGCGCCAGGGGCACGTGCAGCGCGTCGCCGGGGTCGATCCCGAACGTCGGCGCCATGGCGTCGACGACCTTCTGGCGGTCGTCGGTGATCAGGGCGAACCCGATCAGACAATTGAGCTCGATGTCGTCGAAGCGCTCCCCGGCGGCCTCCTTCACCCAGGCGACCTTGCGGCGCGTGGCCTCGGGCGCGGCGTTCGGCGCCGACTCCACGCCCCCCGTGCCCGCCCGCAGGTCGACGTTGATGCTCACGATGTCGGCCCACTTCCCCGCGATGGTGAGCACGCGCCGGCCGCCGCCACCCAGGATCAGCGGGGGCCGTGGGCGCTGCGCGGGCCGCGGGAGCAGGGTGTGCTCGGTGATCGTGTAGTGCTCGCCGGTGAACGAGAACGGCCCGTCCGACTCGAGGAGGCCCGCGACGACGGCGACGCCCTCGGCGAAGCGGTCGACGCGGGTGGCGGGCGGGTCGTAGGCGATGCCCGACTCCTCGTAATCCGTCCGCATCCATCCCGCGCCGAGCCCCAGCTCGAGGCGACCGTCGGACAGCAGGTCGAGGGTGGCGGCCTCCTTCGCCAGCACGAGCGGGTGCCGGTAGTCGTTGTCGAAGACGAGCGCGCCCAGCCGCAACGTCGACGTGGCGTCAGCGGCCGCCATCAGCGCCGGCACGGGCGCCAACTGGTCGCCGAAGTGGTCGGGCATGAGCAGCGACGAATACCCGAGGTCCTCGGCCCTGCGGGCCTGCTCGGCCCAGGAGCGCGCCGTGCCGTCGGGCGCCTTGGAGAGCTGGGCGGCGAACCGGAAGGTGCGGGGATGCGCCATCGGACCTCATTCGTAGTAGCCGGAATGGATGTAGATGCAGGGGATGCCCTCGGCGTGGAACATGTCGCGGTTGCGCGGGTCGTCCTCGAACGCGAGCCGGGGATCGAGGCCGTGCGCCCTGATCTCGGCCACCGCGGCGCGCTTGAACCTCGACACCTGGGAGTAGTCGCCGCGGTCGCGCATCACGAGCACGTCCCAGCGCAGTCGGTAGTGGGCCAGCCAGGCGAGGGTCTGCGGCTGGACGCGCAGGGGGCGCCCGGTGAGCAGGACGATGCGCAGGCCGGGATCGAGGAGCTCGAGCAGGCGGGCCACCTCGCCGACCAGCGGGTCGTCGCCGCAGGCGTCGAAGAAGGCGTCCCAGTCCCGGCGCCCCCATTCCAGGAAGTGCTGCCGGCCGGCCGCGTCCGACAGCACCCCGTCGAGGTCGAACACCACCGTAGGACCGGGCTCGGGGCGCGAGACCCGCCAGCACCAGTTCGGTGGCGTCGTCGGTGTCAGCGCCGGTGCACCGCCGGCCGCGTCCGCGTCCACGTGTCGAGCGGCCCGGGCTCAGTCCTCGCCCGGCTGGGCCGTCGACAGGCGACGGATCTCGTCGACGACCCGCTGGTCGGCGAGCGTCGTCGTGTCGCCCAGGTCGCGACCTTCGGCGACATCGCGCAGCAGGCGCCGCATGATCTTGCCGGAGCGCGTCTTCGGCAGCTCGTCGGTGAAGATCACGGTCCTCGGCCGGGCGATGGGGCCGATGTGCCCGGCGACGTGGGCACGCAGCTCCTCGCCGCGCTCGCCCGTCTGCTCCTGGCCGGACTTCAAGGTCACGAAGGCGATGATCGCCTGCCCCGTGGTGTCGTCCTTCGCGCCCACGACGGCGGCCTCGGCCACCGACGGGTGGTTGACGAGGGAGGACTCCACCTCCGCGGTCGAGATGCGGTGCCCGGACACGTTCATGACGTCGTCGACCCGGCCCAGCAGCCACATGTAGCCGTCGTCGTCGATCTTGGCGCCGTCCCCGGCGAAGTACCGGCCCTCGAAGCGGCTCCAGTAGGTCTGCTTGTAGCGCTCGGGGTCCCCGTACAGCCCGCGCAGCATGGCGGGCCAGGGGCGCGTCAAGGTCAGATAGCCCCCGCCGCGCCCGACTGCGACCCCGGCGTCGTCGACGACCTCGGCCCCGATGCCCGGGAGCGCGAAGGTGGCCGAGCCCGGCTTGCACGTCGTCACCGCGGGCAGCGGCGAGATCATGATGGCGCCGGTCTCGGTCTGCCACCAGGTGTCGACCACCGGGCAGCGGCCGCCGCCGATGTGGCGCCAGTACCAGACCCAGGCCTCGGGGTTGATGGGCTCGCCCACGGAACCGAGCACCCGCAGCGTGGACATGTCGTGGCGCTCGGGGAACTCCGTGCCCCACTTCATGAAGGTGCGGATGGCGGTCGGCGCGCAGTACAGGATCGTGACCCCGTAGCGCTCGATGACGTCCCACCACCGGTCTTTGTCGGGGAAGTCGGGGGTCCCCTCGTACATCACGCTCGTGGCCCCGTTGGCCAGGGGGCCGTAGACGATGTAACTGTGGCCAGTGACCCAGCCGATGTCGGCCGCGCACCAGTAGACGTCACGTTCGGGGTGCAGGTCGAAGACGGCGCGATGGGTGAACGCCACCTGGGTCAGATAGCCGCCCGTCGTGTGCATGATCCCCTTGGGCTTGGCCGTGGTGCCCGACGTGTACAGGAGGTAGAGCAGGTCCTCGGCGTCCATGTGTTCCGGCGGGCACGATGCCCCGGCAGCCCCCATGAGCTCGTCCCACCAGTGGTCGCGGCCCTCGGCCATGGGCGTGGGACCGCCGGCGTCGCCGGTGCGCCGGGCCACCACGACGTGCTCGATCGAGGTCGGGTCGGCTACCGCGACGTCGGCGTTCTCCTTCAGCCTGACCACGCTGCCGCGGCGCCATCCGCCGTCCGCCGTCACGAGCACCTTGGCCTCGGCGTCGTTGATGCGGTCCCGGAGCGCGTCGGGCGAGAACCCGCCGAACACGACCGAGTGGGCAGCCCCGATGCGCGTGCAGGCCAGCATGGCCACCGGCAGCTCGGGGATCATGGGCATGTAGACGGCCACCCGGTCGCCCCGGCGGACGCCGAGGCCCTTCAGCACGTTGGCGAACCGCTCGACATCCGCCAGCAACTCCGCATAGGTGATGGTGCGGGTGTCGCCCGGCTCCCCCTCCCAGTGGAACGCCACGCGCCCGCCGTTGCCGGCGGCGACGTGGCGGTCCAGGCAGTTGACCGACACGTTCAGCGTCCCACCCACGAACCACCGGGCGAAGGGAAGGTCCCACTCGAGCACCGTGTGCCACTCGTCGAACCAGTCCAGGCTGCGCGCCTGCTCGGCCCAGAACGCCTCGACGTCCTGCTCGGCGTGCTCGAAGATCGACCGGTCGGGCACGACCGCCTGGGCGGCGAACCCGTCTGGGGGCGGGAACTGCCGTTCCTCGAGGTAGAAGTCGTCGATGGCGGCCCGGCCGGCGTCCGACATGGCTGGCGATCCCCTCCCGGTGTGGGCTCGGCGACGCGTGGCGCGGCGGCCGGCGGGGCGAGCCTACCCAAGCGGTCGGCGAACCGGCCGTCCCCGGCACGTCGACGGCCGGCGGCGACCGTCGATCTCGGCAGGGCCTGTCAAGATGGGAAGGAAATGGCCGACGGCGCCTCCGAGGCCCCCTCCCGCGTGCCCGGACCTCCGCAGCCGGGCACCGACACCATGGCCATCCCGGTGGGCGTCGGCCGCCGTGTCCTGGTGGCCGCCAATCTCGGGCTGGCGCCGGCGTCCACGGCGGCGACGGCATGGGCGGCGACGGGCCTGGCCCGGGCGCTCGACACCTGGGAGGGCCCGGGCCTGGTGGTGATCGCCGGCAACCTGCTGGAACTCGGCACCGCCCCGGACGGCGACGGGCGCGACCCTGCCGCCGAGGCCCGCCAGGCATTCGATGCCCATCCCCGACTGACCCGGGCCCTCGAGACGTTCGCCGCCGGTGACGATCGCCGGGTGGTGTGCCTTCCCGGCGCCGGTGATCCCGCCGTCGGCGCCGAGGCCCGGGGCGTGGTGGAAGACCTCGGGCTCGAGGTGGCCGCCGCCGCCGAGCTCCGGCTCGAGACGGCGGCCGGGACGCGCGTCGTGCGGGTCGACACCGGGCTCACGGGCGGCCCCGCCCCGGCGGGTGCCGACCCGGCGGCGGGTGCCGACCCGGCGGCGGTCCCTGGAACCCCGGCGGTGCGCAGCGGCCCGGCGCCGCGACGCGCCACGCTCACCTTGGTGCCCGACCCCGCGGCCGAATGGCAGGAGGGGCTCGACCGCCTGGCGGACCCCGCCAGCACGCCGCGTTTTCTCACGTCACGCCTGCTGTACCGCCGCTTCGCCCGCTTCGCGTGGTGGCTGCTCGTGCCGTTCGCGGTGGCCATCGCCCTGCGGATCCCCTTCGTGTACACGGCACTCGACCATCTCGTCTTCGGCCATCCGGCGCCGTCGCGCGCCATCCGGCGGGCCCACGAAGCCGGATGGTTCGCCCGCCTGTTCTTCGCCGCCCTGGTGTGCGTGGCCGAGCTCGTGATCCTGGCCGTGGCGCTGGGCTGGGTCGCCCGCAAGGCGTGGCGGACGCTGGGGGGAGGCGAGCTCCACCGGCTCTTCGACGACTCCCTGTCGGCCGCCGGCGCGACCGCCAACGACGAGGGGCGCGACGCGGCGCGGTCGTTGTGCGGCCACGGGTACGCGGGGCTGGTCACCGGGGCGACGCTGCAGGCCGAGCTCACGCACCTCGGACCGGGGTTCTTCGCCAGTGCCGGTGCCTCCGGGGAGGTCGTCGAAGAGCACCACGGGCGCCTCGGCATGCTCCCGGTGTTCCTCGCCTGCCGGCAGCTGTCCTGGGTGGAGCTCGAGACCGGTGCCGAGCTGCACGCCCGGCTCCTGCTCACCCGCTCGGAGCTGCCCGGCGCCACGCTCCTCGAGCGCGTGGCGGCTCGAGACCGCCAGGTCCACGACACCGTGCCCTCCGTGGTCGCCGCCTACCCCCACGGGGCCTCGTGGCCGCCGGCTCCGGACCTGGGGGCCGTGCGCAGCCGGTCCCGGCGCGTCCGGCGCTGGGCAGCCGCGTCGATCGCCGTCGCCGGGGTGGCCGATCTCCTGACCGCCGTCACCCCCCCGCTGCGGGGCCGGCTCCATCTCGTGCTGCAACTGCTCCCCTTCGGTGCCAGCCAGGCCGCCGGCGCGCTGGTGGCGCTCGTGGGCATCGGCCTCCTGGCGCTGGCGCGCGGCGTGCGCCGAGGCCAACGGCGCGCCTTCGTGATCGCCGTGTGGGCCCTCGCCATCAGCCTGGTCCTGCACCTCGCCCGCGGCGGCGACGTCGAGGAGTCGCTCTTCGCCCTGGCGGTCCTCGGGTTCCTGGTCGTCAACCGGCGCCAGTTCCCCGCGGCCTCCGACCGCCCGGCCTTGCGCTCGGCGCTGATCGCCCTCGTCGGTGGGGTCGTCGGCATCACCGCCGTCACGACGGTGCTCGTGGAGATCACGCTGCATTTCGACCACGACCGGCCCCGCATCCCGCTGTGGCGCGCCGGCCAGGCGGTGCTGGAACGCCTCGTCGGGATCCGGGGCGTGCGCCTCCCCGACCGGCTCGACGACTTCCTGTCGCCCAGCCTGCTCGCCATCGGCGTCAGCCTGGCCCTGGTGGCCGTCCTGCTGGCCACCCGTCCACTGGTCGACCGGCGCCGGTCGGCGGGCAAGGCGGCCGAGGCCCGCGCCCGCGACATCGTGCGCCGCCACGGGGCGGGCACGCTGGACTACTTCGCGCTGCGTAGCGACAAGCAGTGGTTCTTCCACCGGGACTCGCTCGTCGCCTACGCCATCTACAGCGGCATCTGCCTGGTGTCACCCGATCCCATCGGGCCCACGGCCGAGCAGGAACAGGTGTGGGGGGCGTTCCGGCGCTTCGCCGACGACAGGGGCTGGGTCGTCACCGTGATGGGAGCGAGCGAGCACTGGCTTCCCATCTACCGGGCCACCGGGATGCACGACATCTACATCGGCGACGAAGCGGTGGTCGACGTGCAGGAATTCTCGTTGGCGGGCGGGCACATGAAAGGGCTGCGCCAGGCCTACAACCGCATCGCCAAGTACGGGTACACCGTGTCGTTCCACGACCCCGGCCACCTCGACCGCCAGACGGCGGGGCAGCTCGAAGGGCTCATGTCCCAAGGCCGGCGGGGCGAGTTCGAGCGGGGCTTCTCGATGGTCCTCGGCCGCATCTTCGATCCCCGCGACGAGAACCTCATCCTGTGCATGGTGACGGGGCCCGACGGCTGTCCCGCCGCCATGTGCCAGTTCGTCCCGGCCCGGGGTATCGGCGGCTACTCGCTCGACCTGATGCGGCGCGACCGGGGCGAGCACCCCAACGGACTGATCGACTTCGCGCTCGTGTCCACCATCGAGCACCTTCGCAATCTCGGCTGCCAGGGCGTCAGCCTCAACTTCGCGGCGTTGCGGTCGGTGCTCGAGGGCGTGGGCGGAGACGGACCCACCCAGCGGGTGGAGCGATGGGCGCTCAAGAAGATGTCGAGCTTCCTGCAGATCGAGACGCTGTGGCGATTCAACGCGAAGTACGGGCCCGAGTGGCTCCCTCGCTACGTCGTGTACGACGCCGCCGAGCACCTCGTCCCCGTGGTGCTGGCCATCTTGCGGGCCGAGTCGCTGTCCGAGGTCCCCGTGA
>DATKSK010000029.1 GCA_035531755.1 Acidimicrobiales bacterium
CACGCCCATCTCGAAGTCGTACTGCCGCCGCACGAAGTTGTCGACCACGGCCACCTCGTGGCCCCGGCGGCTCAAGTGCAGCGCCGTCGGCCACCCCAGGTACCCGTCACCGCCCAGAACGAGGATCCGCACGCCCCCACCTTTCGAACATGCTGGGCCGCGTCGGACCAGCCCCCCTGATCACGTCAAGTATCGGATCCCCTCGTCGCATTGCACATCATCACAATTGATGACCGCGATGGGCGAGCACGAACCAGCCGGCCTCCTCGCGGGCGGCGTCCACCACGAGCCCCTCCTCCTCGAACCACGGGGCCAGCTCCCGCCAGACGTAGCGGTGCTCCACCGGGGCGCTCAGGCGGTCGAAGGTGTCGAGGAACAGGCTCCGGTACGACTTGCCCCGGTAGCTCGCCATGGGCAGCCGGGCGAGCGGGCCGATGCCGGCGCGGGCCCCGAGGGCGCCCAGGCGGACGACACCCACGTACAGCAGCGCGGCGATGGGCGCGCTCAGGACCCGCAGCAGCGGGTGCGGGGTCCGCACCGTCACGGCCCGCAGGATGCGTGCCGCCGCCAACGCCACGCGCCGGGCGCCGAAGGTCGACGGGCGGCTGTAGAGGTACACGAGGATCCTGCCCTCGGGTGCGAGCAGGCGGACGAGGTCGCGGAACCCCTGGCGGGGGTCGGCCAGATGGTGCAGGACCCCGAGGCACACCACCAGGTCGAGCCGGCCGGGAGCGATGGGCACGGTGCGCAGGTCGGAGCGGACCACGAGGACGTCGGGGAACGCAGCCAGGTTCCGGGCGGCGGCCTCCACCGCGCTCGATCCGTCGAGGGCGATCAGCCCGTCGAGATGCGGGGCGAGGAACCGCGTGTAGCGTCCCTTGCCGCACCCGGCGTCGAGGCCGACCTTGCCGTGGAGCGACTCGAGATCGAGGTCGCGGAAGTACACCTGCGCGAACTCGGCATCCTCGTCGCGCACGTCGTCGAAGGTGTTCCACTCGTAGCCGAAGCTCTCGAACGTGCGCGCCGTGGTGGCGTCGGGCGGAGTCTCACCCGAGAAGTCGAGGTACCCCCGATCGGCCGGGAACCGGTGACCCTGGGCGCACACCACGGCTGCACCCTCCCCGCCCGGCACCCCGCCGCCCGACACCCCGCCGCCCGGCACACCCTCGAGGCCGGCGCCGCAACGCGGGCAGAGGAAGAGCTCGAGCAGTCGACGCTGAACCACCAGATCCCTCCGCACGCGGCACGCCCGATCACCGCGGGCGCTCACCCTAGCCCGGGGCCGATGCGGCCCCGGGAACCATCGGGGCCGGACGCGGACGACGGGCACGGGCCCGACCGGGCCGGCGGAGTGCAGGCCGCCGGGAAACGCCCTTGTAATGTCCCCGATCGTGCGCATCCTGACGGTGGCCAACCATCTCGGTGCACGCGGCGGCCTCGAGCGGACGCAACTGACCAACTGCAGGGCCCTGGCGGCCCGCGGGCACCGTGTCGACCTCGTCTACGTCAGCGCCGGCGATTTCACCGACGAGTGGCGGCGGTTCACCGGGACCATGGTGCAGACGGGGGGCACCCTCCCCCGCCGCCGTCACCCGCTGTCGTCGACCACGGGGGTCCTCGGCGCCGTGCTGGCCGGGCGCCGGCTGCGCCCCGACGCCGTCTACGTCTACCGCTACTGGGACCTCCCCTACGCCGTGGCCGTCGGCCGGCTCGCCGGCGCCCCGGTGGTGTTCCACCTCTGCCTGCCGCCGCCGCGGGTGGTGCCGCGCTGGCTGCGCCCGAGCCTCGGGCGCGTGGACCGCACGCTGTCGGTGTCTCGCGACACCGCCACGCGCTGGGACGGCACCGGGCTCCGGGCGCAGCGCATGAGCGTCGTGCTCACCGGGATCGACCTTGACCGCTTCGCACCGGCGCCGGCCGACGAACGATCGGCCACGCGCCGGGAGCTCGGTGTCGCCGACGACGCCTTCGTCGTCCTGTACGCGGGGCGCATCGGGCGTGAGAAGGGGGTCGACGTCCTCGTCCGGGCGTTCGCGGCGGTGGCCGGCGCCGAGGCCGGCAGCCACCTCGTGGTGGTCGGGTCGCCGTCGCTCGGCGCCGACCCGGCCGACTCGGCGCGCTACGAGGCGGAGCTGCGCGATCTCGCCGGCGGCCTGTCCGTGTCGTGGCTGGCCGCCCGCCACGACGTGCGGCCCCTCATCCAGGCGGCCGACGTGGCCGTGGTCCCGAGCCTGTGGCCCGAGCCCCTGTCACGGTCGGTGATGGAGCCGCTGGCGTGCGGCGTGCCGGTGGTCGCCACCCGCGTGGGCGGCAACCCCGAGATCCTCACCGGCTGGCTCGCCCCGAACCTCGTGGAACCGGGCGACGCCGCCGACCTGGCCCAGCGTGTCCTGTCGTTGGGCCGCTGGCGCCGGCACGACCCCGGGCTCGGCGCGCGCTGCCGCCGGGAGGCCGAGGCGCGCCTGTCGCTCGGCACCGAGGTCGACGCCATCGAGGCGGCCCTGGGGGAGGCGGCGGCTCAGCGGCCCTCGCGCCGGCGCCGCACCACGTCGGCCAGGGACGCGACGTCGTGAGGGTAGATGCCGTGGTACGGGTGGAACATGCGCCGGCCGTGGGGACGCGTCGCTTCGGCCAGCATCACCGGGAGTCGTACGGGCGTGCGCCACGCGTGCACGAGCATCTGGGCGCGGGTGGCGCCCGAGGTGGCGGGCTCCTCGGGCCACCACGGGCGGAAGCAGGTGTCGGGCACCAGGGGCACCCCGAACACCTGCGCGTAGACGGGGAGCTTGTACTCGAGGAACCCGAGCTCGGGCTGGTCGATACCGGCATAGCGCGCCAGGAACGCCCGCGGCGCCACCAGGCCGATGAACTGGCAGCACAGCGGATCGGTGACGGGGCCGAAACGCGATGCCACGTGGGCCATGAAGGCGTCGTACTCGTGGCGGGCGTCGCCGCGCACCCACTGCCACCAGGCCTCGACCTCGCGCACCGGTCGCACCCCGGAGATGAGCATGTCCCCGTCGGCCATCGGCGGCAGCAGTGCCCGCAGGGGCGACACCACGACCAGATCCCACTGGGCGAGGACCACCGAGTCCCATTCGAGCTGCACGCCGCGCGCCGCGAACCACCGGCTCAACATGACGTCGCCGTTGCGCCACTTCCACTGCTCGTCGCGATCGTCGGGGAACGCCCAGAAGTCGTCGAGGAGCGGGCCGAGCGCGGCGGCGAAGCGCGGCGCATCACCGGCGGGCCCGCCGTAGAGGCCGTAGACCGGGACGCCGGGGTTGCGCCGTCGCAAGAGGCGCAGGCGGTTCCGGCACACCGCGGCATCCCGGTAGAACCAGAAGAGGATGCCGAGCCGCACCGGCCGAGCATATCGGCCACCTCCTCGGAGCCGGCCCGGTGAACACCGAGGCCGCCCCCGTCGTGTGGGCCTACTGGGAGGACGGCCCGCGTGCGCGCCGGCGCCCGGTGTACCTCGACCTGTGCATCGAGACGATCGAGCGCCATGCCGCGCCGCTCGAGCTGCGCCTGCTGGCGCGCGGCGACGCGCGCACGTGGCTGCCCGACCTCGACGTCGAGCGCTGGGAGTCGCTCCCGGCCCCGAACTTCCGCTCCGACTACGCCCGCTCGCGCGTCCTGCAGCGCTACGGCGGCATCTGGATCGACGTCGACACCGTCGCGCTGGCCCCGCTGTCGCAGCTGATCGACGAGCTCGACGACACGGGGATGGTGTGCTTCGGCAGGGAGCTCGGCCGGTTCTTCGGCGGCCTGTGCGCCGCCGCGCCGGACACCGCCTTCGTCGACGCCTGGGTGGAAGGCCAGGACCGTGCCCTGTCGCGGCGGGCCGACTGGGCCGAGCTGCCCTACGCCGCGCTGGCCCAGGACGTCACCTGGGAGATCGCCCGTCGCCTTCCCTGGAAGGCGCTCCCCCTGGCACGCGTGGCGCCCGTGCCGTGGTACGAGTGGCGACGCTTCTTCTCGCGCCTCGAGTCCCCGCGGCGGCTGCTGCAGGGCTCGCCGGTCACGGTGGTGCTGTGGAACGCCGTCATGGCGCCGCACCTGCGCGACCGGACCCGCGAGGAGCTGCTCGCCGACCACATGCTCCTGAGCCGGCTGCTGCGCATCGGACTGGGCCGGTCGGAGGTCGCCGACGAGGAGGACGCCTGGACCGCGCTGCACGCGTTGTCGGCGCTCCGGTTCTCGCTGCCGGGCCAGCGCATCGAGACGGCCCTGCGGCGGGGCCGCGACCGGCGGGGCGGCCCGTGAGCCCCGACGCCGCCGCGCCGGACCTGCGGGTGGAGGCCCTCGTGTCGGGCCGGCTCGTGGCCTCGAGCCGGTTCCGGGTCCTGCAGCACGTCGCGCCGTTGGGCCGCCTGGGCGTCGAGGTGTCGGCCCGGCCACCGAGGATCTCCAAGTACGCGTCGGTCCCCGGCCGTTGGGCCCGGCGCCCGGGGCTGGCCCCCGCGGCACGCCTGGCGCTCCAGGGGGCCAAGCTCGCCACCCGCCTGCCGAGCGCGGCCCGCTCGTGGCGGGCGGACGTCACCTGGCTCGAGCGCGAGGTGCTGCCCGGGCACCAGACGCTCGAGCCCCTGCTCCACCGCCCCGTCCTGTTCGACGTGGACGACGCCATCTGGCTGCTGTCGGCCGGACACGAGCGCGCCGCCCGGGCGGTGGCGGCGCGCGCCGCGTGTGTCCTCGCCGGCAACGACTTCCTCGCCGACTGGTTCGCGGCCGTCGCCCCGGCGGTGGAACGCGTGTGGACGGCGGTCGACACCGACCGCTTCACGCCCGGGCCGCGGCGCGACCGGCCGTTCGTCGCGGGGTGGACCGGCTCGGGATCGAGCCTCCGGTACCTGCGGGCCGTCGCCCCCGCCATCGCCCGCTTCCTGGCCGAGGCGCCCGACGCCCGGCTCGTGGTCATGGCCGACGCCTTCGTCTCGCTCCCGGGGATCCCCGACGACCGCGTCGACCTCGTCCCGTGGAGCCCCGGCCACGAGGCCTCGGCATTGCAGGCCTTCGACGTGGGCCTCATGCCGCTGCTGGGCGGCGACTGGGCCAAGGGCAAGTGCGCGTTCAAGATGCTGCAGTACATGGCGTGCGCGGTGCCCGCCGTGGTGTCGCCCGTGGGCATGAACGCCGAGGTCCTCGCCATGGGCGACGTGGGCCTGCCCGCCACCACGGAGGACGAATGGGTGGAGGCCCTCCTCACCTTGTACCGCGACCGCGACCGCGCCGTGGCACTCGGCCGCCGGGGCCGCGAGCTCGCCGAGCGCTCCTTCTCGGTCCCCGTCATCGCCCCCCAGCTGGCCGCGGCCATGCGCCGCTACCGGTGAGCCCGCTACCGGTGAGCCCGCCACCGGTGAGCCCGCCACCGGTGAGCCCGGCGCCGCTCCCGCCCGTGCACGTCGTCGTCGTGGCCTACGGCGATCCCGACGCACTGGCCGGGTGCCTGGCCGCGCTCGAGGGCGAGCACCCCGTGGTCGTGGTGGACAACTCGTCCTCGCCCGCCACCCGCACCGTGGCGGCGGCGGCCGGCGCCACCTACATCGACCCCGGGGAGAACCTCGGTTTCGCCGCCGCGGTGAACCGCGGGTTCGGGGCCGTGCCCCTCCCCGGGACCGACGTGCTGCTGCTGAACCCCGACGCCGTCATCGAGCCCGAGTCGCTGGCGAGGCTGCGCCACGCGCTGCACGCCGACGGCGCCCTGGCGTGCGTGGCACCGGCCCAGCACCGCCCGGGCTCGGAGCGGCCCTCCCCGGTGTGCTGGCCGTTCCCGACACCGGCGCGGGCGTGGCACGAGGCCCTCGGACTGGGGCGCTTCGCCCGCGCCTGGGGGTACGTGATCGCATCGGTGCTCCTCGTGCGGGGTGATGCGCTCGTGGACGTGGGCGGTCTCGACGAGGGTTTCTTCCTCTACGCCGAGGAGGCGGACTGGGAGCGGCGCGCCACCCGGCGGGGATGGGCCGTGGCGTTGTGCGAGGACGCCTCGGCCACCCATGTCGGGGCGGCCACGGACCCCGACCCCGGGCGGCGCGAGATCCGGTTCCATGCCGGTGTGGAGACCTACGTGCGCAAGTGGCACGGCGCCGCGGGCTGGCGCTCCTACCAGGCGGCCACGGTCCTCACCGCGTTGCGGCGGGCCGCCGTGGCGCGGCGCGCCCGCCGACGGGCGTCGCTGCACCTGGCGCGGCTGTACGCCTCGGGCCCCGCCCGCATCGCCCGGCGCGACGGCCTCATCCCGGCCCGCCCGCACCACGTGCCGTCCCTGACGCCGGCCACCGGTGCCCGGTGACGGCGCCCCGCCCCGCCCGCGTCCTGCTGGTGGACAGCTCGGGGTACGAGGACCTCGGCGGGGCGTCCACCGTGCTGAACGAGGTCATCGGGCGCGTCGATCGCACGCGCTTCGTCCCCGTGCTGGCCTGCCTGTCACCGGGCCGGTGGCCCGAGATCGTGCGGGCCGGGGGCACGGCCGCCTACAGCTTCCCCCGCTCCCGGCTTCGCTCGCCGCGCAACCTCGCCGCGCTGGTGCTGGGCCTGCGCGCCGTGATCCGCCGCGAGCGGATCGACCTCGTCCACGCCAGCGAGAACTCGGCACTGCTGTACGCCGGCCTGGCGGGCCGGCTGACGGGCACCCCGGTGATCTGGCACATCCACTCGCCGCTGCGGCCCCGGGCGCGCTCGGAGCGGGTGGTGGCGCGTGTCCTGCGGCACACACCGCCCGCCCACATCGTGTTCACCTCGCCCGGCGCACGGGAGCGGACGGTGCCGTTCCCCGACATTCCCTGGTCCGTCGTGACCCCGGGTGTGGACGTGGCGGCATGCGCCGGCGGTGACGCCGCGCGGGGCCGCGCCGCCTTCGCGATACCGCCCGACGCGCCGCTGGTGTCGATGTTCGCCCGGATCGAGCCCATGAAGGGCCAGGTCGACTTCGTGGCCTGCCTCGGGCGGCTGACGGCCCGCCATCCGACCGTGGTCGGTGTGATGTGCGGGCCCGCGGACAAGGCGTCGGCCTACTGGCGCAGGATCGAGTCGTTGGCGCGCGACCTCGGGCTCGATGACCGGTTGCTCATCCCCGGCGACGTGCGGCCACCGCGCAAGGACGACGTCGTGGCGGCCTCCGACGTGGTCGTGCACCCGTCGCACGCCGAGTCGTTCGGCCTGGCCGTGCTCGAGGCCATGGCGGCCGGCAAGCCGGTGGTCGCGGCCGCCACCGACGGCCCCCGCCTGTTGATCGAGGACGGGGTGAGCGGGGTCCTGGTGGCGCCGGGCGACGTCGAGGCCCTCAGCGCGGCGGTGGGGCGCCTCCTCGACGACCCGCCGGCGCGCGCCGCCCTCGGCGCCGCCGCGGCGCGCGCCGCCGGGCGCTACGGGGTCGACGACATGGTCCGGCGCTTCGAGGCGCTGTGGGACGACGTGCTCAGCGCCCGCGCCTGACGGCCCGGCCGAGCACCGGGATCCTCCGCCGCCATCGCACGTAGCGCATGTACCGGGCGTAGAGGTCCTCGTAGTCGGCGCGCTGGGCGATGGCGTCGTCCATCCACGCCGGCGGCGCGGCGGCCTCGCACGCGGGCATGGTGGCCTGGGCACCGCGCAGGCGCGTCAAGGTCGCCATGGCCTCCATGAGCACGGGGGGGACCTCGGCGGCCCCGTCGGTGGCGCCTCGCCCCTCCGACACCGTTCCGGCGGCGGCGGCGAGCGCGGCATCGTCGGCCACCACCGGGGCGCGGCCGTCCGCCAACCAGTGGGCCACCCCGGCGACCGTGGCGCGCGGGTCGCCGACGAGGTCCTCGTAGCGCAGGACGTAGGCCTCGTGCCCGGCCAGGGCGCACAGCGCCTCGCGGGTGTAGCGCTCCCACAGGGCGAGGCCGAGGCTGAGCGGGAAGCCCTGGCGCGCCCGCAACGACCGCGCCACCGCCGTCGGCTCGCGCCACAGCAGGACGGTGACGACGGGCGCGGGGAGCAGCCCACGCCACAGCGGCAGCAGCAGGCACAGGCGCGGGTCCTTCCACGCCACCGGGCCGTCGCCGGGGAACGCCCGCCGGGCGGCGGCGGCGGCGGCGGTGGTCACCGCCAGGACCGGCGATGAGCGTTCCCACCCCGCGGGCATTGCCGGCGGGGCGCTCCACGACCCGCCGAGCGCCCCCAGCACGGCGTCGTCGAGGTCCGTGAGGGCACCGCTCTCGTAGTGGACGGGGTTGTCGTACCGGCCCGTCACGAGGTCACCGGGCGCGGGCAGCCCGACGCCGAGCCGGCCGAGGGCGCCCGTGAGCGCGGAGGTCCCACTGCGGTGCATGCCGAGCACGAGCACCCACGGCCCGGACGGGAAACCCCTCTCGACGGAACCGGCCAACGCCCCTCGCACCTCTTCGGCAGTCGCCCACCGACCGCGTGTCGCCGCCTGCCCGCGGCGCGGGCACCGTGACGGCGACCAAACCTATCGGAGCCCGTCAGGCGCCCAGCGCACCCTGTCGGTCGCCCAGCGGACCCCGGCATGCACCTCGATGCCAGTAACCTCGGGCGAGTGCCGCAGGGGGGTCAGGGACACGCCGACACCGCCGCTCCGATCGACCGGTTGGCGGCGGCGGTGCCCGACGGGGCCCGCACGGTCCTGCAGGTGGGCGCCGGCCCGGGCTGGGTGGCGACGGCCCTGAAGCGCCGCCACCCGGCGCCCCTCGTCTACGGCGCCGACGTCCCGGGCGCCGACACGTCGGAGGGTGGCGACGCCCTCGACGACTACTTCCCCGTCGACCCCGAGCTCGACCTTCCGGCTCTGGCGCCCGGGGCCGTCGACGCCGTCGTCTACGCCGACCTGCTGCCGCGCCTGGAGGACCCGACGGCGGTCCTGCGCATGCACCGGCCCCTGCTGTCGCCGTCGGGCGTCGTGGTGTGCGCCGTCCCCAACCTGCAGCACCACAGCATCGTGCGCGCCATCCTCCGGGGCTTCTTCTCGTACCAGCCCGGTGGGCTCCTCGACCCGTCGTTCCGCCGGCTGTTCACCTCGGCGGGCGTCATGCAGCTGCTGCTCGACGCCGGGTACGCGCCCGACACCGTGGGCCGCGTCGAGGACGACGGTGCGGAGGAGCTCGTCACCGCCGGGGCGGCGCTCTTCGAGCTCCTGGGCGTGGGCCCCACCGACGCCGAGCGCGACCTCGGGACGTCGCGACTGGTCGTGCGCGGCGTGCCGCTCCCCGACCCGGGCGACGAGGATGTGCCCATCACGGTGGTGGCATGCGTCAACGACGACGCTCAACTCGGGGCGAACCTGCTGCGATCCCCGTGCCTGCGCGGCGACACGCCCCACGAGGTCCTCCTCTTCCGCGGGTGCGCGACGGCGGCGGAGGGCCTCAACGCCGGGATCGCCCAGGCCGCGAACGAGCTCGTCGTCCTGGTGCACCAGGACGTCTACCTCCCCGAGGGATGGCCGGCACGGCTGGTGGCGCAGTGGCGCCTGGCCGCCGGGCAGGGAGGGCCCGTGGGCATCGGCGGCGTGTTCGGCGTCCTCGACCGGCGCGTGCCGTTCGACGCCATCGGGCGCGTGGTGCACCGGGACCGCCTGCTGTCGCACCGGACCCTGCCGGCCGACGTCGACGGCCTCGACGAGCTGCTCATGGTGGTGCCCCGGGGCACGCCCCTGCGCGTCGACGACTCGCTCGGCTGGCACCTCTACGGCACGGACCTGGCCCTGCAGGCGCAGCGGCTCGGGCTGCGGGTGGTGGTCGTCGACGCGCCGTGCCACCACAACTCGCTCACCGGCCGGGTGCCGTGGACGTACCGTGAGAGCGAGCGCGTGCTGGCCCGCAAGTGGGAGGCGCTCCTCCCCATCCACACGAACCTGTCCTCGATCGGGTCGTGGCTCCTCGACGGGAGCGCCCGGGCCCACCCGCCCGGCGACGGCGACGAGCCCTCGGGCGACGACGTCGTCGTGCCGGGGCAGCCGGCCGCCGTCGCCGAAGCCGTCACGCGGCTCCGGCGCGAACAGGTCGCGCTCAACACCGAGCTCGAGCAGGCCCGCCTGCAGGTGGCGTCCATGCAGGCGAGCCCGTTCTGGCGGGCCCGCGAGGTGTTCGCCGCGCTCCGCCACCGGCTCGTCGGGCGCCGATGAGCTCGTCGCGCACGCTCCTGAGCGTCGTCATGCCGACACACGACCGCGCCCGGGACGTGGCGAGGGCAGCGGCGTCGGTGCTCGCCCAGGACGTGGACGCCCTCGAGCTGGTGGTGGTGGACGACTGCTCCACCGACGACACCCCCGCCGTCCTCGACCGGCTGGCGTCGCAGGACGCCCGGGTGCGCGTGGTGCGAAGCGACCGGTGCCTCGGGCCGTGCGAGGCGCGCAACCGCGGCCTGGCGGTGGCCGAGGGCGACCTGGTGGCGTTCTGCGACGACGACGACGCCTGGTTCCCCGGAGCGGCCCGCGTCCTCGCCGACTACCTCGACGCCAACCCCATGGTGGTGGCGGCGTCTTCGTGGCACGTGGTGCTGCACCCGGCGACGGGCGGGGCGGCGGTCTTCCGCGGCCCGCTCCGGTACGGCAGCGGCCAGCTGCTGTGGCAGAACTTCGTGGCCCTGCCCTTCGCCATGCTCCGCCGACGGGCCCTGTCGTTCGACGTGGCCTTCGACCCCGACCTGCCGACGGGCGAGGACTGGGACCTGTGGCTGCGGTGCTCGTTCGACGGCCCCGTCCGCACGGTCCCCCACGTCGGGTACCTCTACACCCAGCACGGCGGCAGCCGCGTGACGAAGACGCCTGCCGCCCAGGTCACCGGCAGGCGCAATTTCCTGACGAAGCACGGCGCGTCCATGACCCCCGCCTGCCGGCTCTACCACGAAGCCGTCATCGCCGGCTACGAGGACGGCCGCGCCGGCATGCGCCGCCTGCTCACCCCCGGGCGCGGGCGTCGCGCCCGGGACGCCGCGTTCGTCGGCTTCCTCCTGGCCACCGGGTCGGCCGCTGCGCGCGCCGGCCGGCGCCGGCGCGACCCGGGGCTCCAGTCGCGCCTCATGGCCCGGATGGTCGACCGGGGACGGTGACGGTGACGGTGACGCCGGCGCCGTCGTCACGCAGCGGCGGCCGGGGGGCGCAGTGCGGGGTCCGGGGTCCGGGGTCTGGGGTCCGGGGCCTGTTGCCTCACGTCAAAACCTCCGCCAAGGCCGATTCGTTGCCTCACGAAAAACCTCCGCCTACGCCCCGGTGTTGAAGGCCCTGTTCACCCGGGGTTTGACCGGTGCCGGGGCCTTCGAGAGAGCCATGCGCTCGAG